>DASVWQ010000385.1:0-5778 GCA_036393135.1 Ktedonobacterales bacterium | reverse complement strand
CAGGAGAATATCTCGCCCTCTGCTGGGGCGTCTGGAACCGGAGTTGGGTCATGAGTCGCTTGCGTTCGTCCGCCATTCTGGTGTTTTGCGCCTATATCGCGTTTGTCGTCGTCGGCATGGGCTTTCAGAAGCTGAGTGAGGATGTCGTGAAGTCGAGCGTGCCAACGACCTATCCCGGTGTCAGGCTGGCCTATGACGCCATCATGGCGGGCGCCGCGATCGCGCTGCTGGCGACGCTGGCAGGCGGGCTGCCCATCGCCTTCGCCGCCCTGCGCCAGGCCCTCGCCGCGCGGCGCTGGGGCATCGTCGCGCTCTTCGCCGTCCCGCCTATTGCCCTGCTGGTCTGGCTTGCCTGGACCTGGGCGCTGGTCAACCGGCTCGTCCCGGCGGGCGCCAAGGCTGATCCCCAGCATCCCCTGATGCTCGGCCTGATCGGCTCGTGGGCGGGGCTGTTCATCCTCGCCGCCATCGTCAGCGTGCTGGCCGTAGCGGTCGCCATCAGCCGCAGCGACGTGCGCGTTGACCTCTTCCGCTTCGCCCTGGCGCCGGAGATTGGTGTGGTGGTGGGCATGGCCGTGACCGTCGTGGCGATGATCGCCTGGGGCGTCCAGCTTGCCAGCGACGCGCCCGGCTTCCTCTCCGGCAATGCCGGGCCGCTAGGTTTCGAGGCCAGCCTCCAGGCCAACCTGATCGGCCACATCGCCCTGATGGCCCTCGCCACCCTGATCGTCATCGCGGGCGTCGCGCGAGGCTACGCGGCCCGTCGCGCGGCGGCGTAGGCCCCACCCCCAGCCCCTCCCTCGCGCGGCGGGAGAGGGGCGCAGGCTTCGTTTCCCCCTACGTGGATAGGCGGGCGTTCCCGCTTTGGCGAAAACGCCCGCCGTGGCCTTCCGCGCCCATTTTTCGGGACGGCGCGGAGGCCAGAACCACCAGAAAGTGAGACTGACCGATGCCAGAGAACCGGATGGTCGCAAACGGGCGCGCGGGCGATGTCGTCCTGCGCACACGCGACCTCTCGAAGCGCTATGGCGAGCGGCTCGCCGTGGACAGGCTGAACATCGAGGCGCGGCGCGGCGAGGTGGTCGGCTTCCTCGGCCCCAACGGCGCGGGCAAGACGACCACCATCCGCATGTGCCTGGGTCTGCTGCGGCCCACCAGCGGCACAGCGGAGGTCCTGGGCCACGATGTCGCGCTGGAGGGCGCGCGGGCGCTGCCCTACGTCGGCGCGCTGATCGAGCAGCCCGCCCTCTATCCCTATCTCTCCGGGCGCGACAATCTGCGCGTGATCGGCGACGCGCAGGGCGGCGTGAGCGCGGCGCGGGTGGATGCGACGCTCGACCGTGTGGGTCTGCTGGAACGCGCGGGCGACCGCGTGAAGACCTACTCGCTGGGGATGCGGCAGCGGCTGGGCGTGGCGATGGCGCTGCTCCAGGACCCCATCCTGCTCGTGCTGGATGAGCCGACCAATGGCCTCGACCCGGCAGGGGTGGTGGAGATGCGCGACCTGCTGCGGCGGCTGGGGGAGGAGGGCCGGGCGGTCTTTGTCTCCAGCCACGCGCTGGGCGAGGTGCGCCAGATGTGCTCGCGCGTGGCGATCATCAACCACGGGCGGCTGGTGACGGAGGCGACGATAGACGACCTGACGCGCGGCGCGGGCGAGTTCGTGGTAACGCTGGAGCGCGCGCCCGACGCGCTGGCCCTGGCGCTGGCCCAGCCCTGGGGCCGCGCCGCCCGCCTCGATCCACAGGGGCGGCTCATCACCGGCGCGCCGGAGGGGGAGAGCGGCGCGTTGAACCTCTGGCTGGTGGGGCAGGGCTTCACGCCGCGCGCCATCACTCCCGCCGAGGAGAGTCTGGAGGACATCTTCCTGCGGCTGACAGGCGCCGCGCCCGGCCAGCCACACGCGCACACAGAGGATAGCGTGAAAGGAAGCGCCCGATGAGCGCCACGAGTGCCACGATGGCGGCTGGCGCCGCACGACAGGAGATCCGGACGAGCCTGCTGGGGCTGCTACGGGGTGAGCTGCGCAAGATCATCCACCTGCGCATCGCGTGGGTGATGGCGGTGGTGATGACCGTGCTGGTCATCGGCGGGCAACTGCTGCTGATCAGCGGCCCGCGTAACGCCGCCGCCATGGCCAGCGCCCCGCTCAATTCCTACTACAATGTGCTGCAGGGCGACATCGCCATCGTGCGCATCCTTAGCGGCGTCTTCATCCTGATTCTGGCGGCGCATGTCGTCGGGCTAGAATACCAGCACGGCACGATTCGCGTGCTGCTGGCGCGCGGCGTGGGGCGCCTGCGCCTGCTGGGCGCGAAAGTGGCCGCGCTGACGCTGGTGGGGCTGCTCGCGCTGGTAGTGGAGTCGCTGATCGAGCTGGCCTTCGCATGGGGACTGAGCCTGGCGCTGGCGCATGGCGGTCAGCCGTGGCGCGCGCTGGGCGCGGCATTCTGGGCCAACCTGCGCATCTATCTACTGTACATGGTCCTGAACCTGATCGTCACGCTGTTACTGGCGGTAGCGGCCTCCGTGGTGGGGCGCTCGCTGGCCTTCGGGCTGGCGGTCGGCTTGAGCTGGTTTGCGGTGGACAATATGCTCATCATCCCGCTCTCGCTGCTGGAGCGGCTGACGGGCAGTGACTTCTGGGCCAGGCTCTCCACCGTGCTGCTGGGGCCACTGCTCAATCGTTTGCCCGATTACATCACCCTGCCTGACCACGCGGCGTCACACGCCATTGCCGTCGGCGGCTTCGGCGCGCAGCCGCTGCTGCCAGTCTCCGGCGGGCAGGCGCTGCTGGTGATCGGCGTCTACAGCGCGCTCTTCATCGCCACGGCGGTCATCCTGACCTGGCGCCGCGACGTGCTGGAGTGACTCCGCTTCCTCCTCGCCCTTTGGGAGAGGGGGCCAGGGGTGAGGGTGACGACGCCCCCTCGACCGCCCGTGTCTCGCCTGCTATACTGGAGCCAGACGATACCGCACCTGAGCGGGCTGGCCCTTGCGCGGCGACGCGCGCGGAATGAAGGAAGCGACCAGTGGCGCACGCGCTCATTGCCGATGATGACCAGGGCATCCGCGAGTCGCTGCGGATGTTGCTGGAGGATGAGGGCCACACCGTCAGCGAGGCCACCAATGGCGCCGAGACGCTGGCCAGCCTGCGCGCGTCTGGCGTGCGCTGCGTGGCGCTGCTGGATCTGGTGATGCCCGACACCCAGGGCGTAGAGTTGCTGGAGGCGATCCAGGCGGACCCGGCGCTGGTCAGCCGCCACGCCTGGGTAGTGCTCTCGGCGGGCAGCGAGGCGCTGATGAGCCAGGCCGAGCCGATCGTGACCGCGCTGGGCGGCGTGATCGTCCGCAAGCCGTTCGACATCGACGAGATCGCGCGGGTGGTGCGCGAGGCGGCGCAGAAGCTGGGGGCGTGAGGGGGCGGGCGCGCGTGGGCGGAGGCGGCTGAAGCCGCGGCTACGGGCCTGCGGGCCACGAAGCCCGCCTTCGCCGGCTGGGCTCTGGGCGCAGCATATGTTCGGCGAACGAGCGTTGGAGTGAGGCGAGGATTCGCGGCCCTGAACGGGCCGACGCGCGCGACGTGGAGCTGAAGCCCCTGCTGGCCACCAGCGAGCGGGCGCACATCCATCCCCAGGCCTTCAGACCGAGAGCGCCCTCACCCATCCACATGCCCGCCACCCGCGACACGCTCCACCCGTGACCCAGTGCGCCTTTGCGCACTTCGCAGCGCGCACACCCCCGGGCGCGGTTTCAACCGCCAGCCTGCTCCACATCGCCACCCACGCTCCTCGCCTATGGGGTTGCTCCGCGTCGCCATCCACGCTCCCCGAATATCCGCCCGTACACCACACCCCTCACGCGCCGCCACCCCGCTCGCCCACCACTGGAACCGCTTGCGATTGTCACTGCTTCCTGCCATACTGACGGCGACAGGCTGGGATGTCGAGCGGGAGGGCAGGCGGCATGGCGCGAGGCGATGGTTCCGCGAGCGCGACTGGCCGGGGGCGGCCACGGAGCGCGTGGGTGTGGCTGGGTCTGGGCTGGCTGGGCGTCCTCGCCTGGCTGGCGATGCTTGCGGTGAATGCCGCGCCCTACCTCGGCGGGCGCCAGTGGCCACCGGCCAGCGTCCTGCTGCCGCGCCTGCTCGCGCCGCCCGCCGCGCTGGGGCTACCCGCCGCGCTCGCCGCCCAGGCCACCCCGCTGCTCACCGCGCTCGCCATCTTCCTCATCATCGTCGTCGCCGCGCTGACCATCTCGTCCCGCCCGCGCGTGTCCGCCGCGCCCGCCATCAGCACGCCCGCGCCGCAGCCGCAGCCGCCCGCCGAGCGAGCGCTGGAGCCTGCCGCCGAGGCTGTGTCTGACGCGCCGGAGCCGACGCCACCCGCCGCGCCCGCCGAAGTCGCGTCAGCGCCTGCGCCGGAACCGCCCGCGCCGACCAGCCAGCGGGCCGCCTTCACGCCGCGCCTCTTCATCAGCCATAGCAGCGCGGATGATGGCTTTGGCAAACGGTTGGCGGCTGACCTGCGCGCCGCCCTCGCGCCCGCCGACCCTGGCCGCGTCTGGTACGACAGCGCCCCGCAGCGCGCCGAAGAGGTCGCGGAGGGTGAGGACGACGCCGAACCGGGCGGCCTCAAGGGCGGGATGAACTTCCCGCGCGAGATCGTGGAGCAAATCGCGGCGCGCAACGTCATGATCGTGATCCTCTCGCCGGAGGCCGCGCGCTCGCGCTGGGTGCGCTATGAGATCGACCAGGCGATCAACCGCTACAACGGGCCGGAGCGCTTCGCCATCTATCCGTTGGTCTATCGCGCCTACCCACTGCCCAAGGCAATCGCCATCTTCCAGACGCTGGACTTCACCAACACCGATTCCGCCGCCTACCAGCGCCAGCTTGGCGAACTGGTGGCGCTCATCCGCGAGGGGCGCGTGAACCTGAGCGAGTCGGCGCCGCCCTTCGAGCTGGGCGCGCTACCGCCGCCGGAGCGCCTGATCGGGCGCGATGAGGAGCTTGCGTGGGCGCTCACCCGCCTGCGCGCCCGCGAGACGACCGCCGTGACCGCTATTGGCGGCATGGGTGGCATCGGCAAGAGCGCGCTGGCCGCCGTCGCCGTCCGCCAGTTGCGCCAGGAGCGCGCCTTCCCCGATGGCATCGTGGCGGTGAGTTGTGAGAACCAGACCGACCCGGTCGTGGTTCTGCGCGCGGCGCTAACGCCCTTCACCGCTGGCCAGCGCACGCCCGACGTCGACAGCCTGTCCGCGCTCGGCGCCATCGCGACGAACCTGCTGGAGGGCAAACGCGCGCTCATTGCCCTGGACAACATCGAGCCAGACTTGCGAGTCGAACAGGTGACGACGCCGCTGACCGACGCGGGCGCGACGCTGCTGCTGACGGCCCGCCAGATGCTGCCCGGAGCTGCTGTGCCACCGAATGGCGTGCGCCGCCTCGACCTGCTCTCGCCAGAGGACGCGCTGCTGCTCTTCGCCCGCAGCTATGGTCGCGCCGACGCCGACACCCTGAGCGACGAGCAACGGACGGCGGCCACCCGCATCGTCGCGCTGCTCGACCGCCATACGCTGGCCGTCCGCCTCGCGGGGGCCTACGCCGCCGAGATGAACCGCCCGCTGCCCCGCGTCGCCGACGAGATCGCCAGCGATACGCTGGACATCCCCGAGGGCGAGACGCCGCGCAAGGTGGAGGCCGTGCTGGCGCGCAGCGTGGACGCGCTCCCGCCGGAGGGCCAGCGGCTCTTCGCCGCGCTGGCGATCTTCGCCACC
>DASVWQ010000384.1:0-13950 GCA_036393135.1 Ktedonobacterales bacterium | reverse complement strand
TCGACGGGCTTCTCAGCGTTCCAGCAATACCTGCTGACGGGCTGGGGGTCGCTGTTCGTCGGCGTCCCTGGCATGGAGCGGTTCGTGCCGGAGCCGAAGGATGTGGCGCCTGCGGCGCTGCCCGCGCCGGGCCGTGGCGCGACAAGCGGTGGTCCGGGCGACCAGCCAGCAGCGGCGCCTGCGGGATTCATGGCGACCATGCGCGACCTCTTCGCGCAGATGCGTGAGCAGGCCCAGACGAACGCGGCGCAGGACCAGGGCAGAGCCACGCGCGTGGTGGAGGCGGGCGCTGGCTCTGGCGCGGTGGGAGATACCGCGCGTCCCGCACGCGCCGACACGGGCGGGCAATCCGCCCCACGCGAGCGCAAGCCGCGTCCTGGCAAGTCGGGAGCGATGCTGGTGCGTCCAGACGCCACGCCGCCGACAGCCAGCAAGGAATTGCCAGAGAGCCGCATCGCACACGACATGGCCACCCCAATGGATGGTATCATAGGCGATGACAGCGCACGCTCGAATGGCTCTGGCGCCAATGGCGCTGGCGCACGCTCGAATGGCGCGGGCAAGGCGGGCGGCGCGGGTCGGTCGGCCTCCGGGCAGCGATCAGGCGGCGGGAGTGGCTCCAGCGGGCAGCGGTCTGGCCAGCAGGCGCGGCGCAAGGGCAAAAAGGGAGGCAGGTGACCAGGGTGGAGAGCGTAGAAGCCTCCGGGAAGACTATCGAAGACGCAATTCTCCAGGCGCTCGCTCGTCTTGGCCGCACACGCGATGAGGTGGAAGTCGTCGTGTTGCAGGAGCCGAGCCGGGGAGCGCGCGGAATGGGCGTGCGCGAGGCGCGCGTGCGCGTCTTTCTTGCTGCGGGTCGCGCGCACTCCGCTCCCCCGAACGATGACGCCTACGTTCCTGACGACGAGCAAGAGTTCGCTGAGGACGGCGACGGGCCATATGAGGACTACGCGACGGAAGAGGAAGAGGACTATGACGAGGAAGATGATCGCCTCGCCGTGGAACTGACGACCGCCGCGCTGGCCGACGTGATGCCCGAAGACGCCACGACCGAAGAGGTCGCCATCGAGGCCCTGCGAATGATCCTGGGGCATATGGGCGTGCAGGCGGAGGTCGAGGTGCGTCCGGCCACCGAAGAGGAGCCGCTGACGCTGAATGTGCAGCCGCTCGGCTCGCAGCCGCTGAGCGTGCTGATCGGACGGCGCGGCGAGACACTGGCATCGCTCCAGTTCGTCGTGAACATGATCGTCTCGAAGCAGGCGGGGCGTCGCGAGCATGTGATCGTGGACGCGCAGAACTACCGCCAACGCCGCGAGGTGAACCTGACGCAGATGGCCCACCGCATCGCCGAGCAGGTGCGGCAGTCGGGCGCGCCAGTCACGCTGGAAGCTATGCCGCCCAACGAGCGTCGCATCATTCACATCGCGCTGGCCGAGAGCGACGACATCGCCACGGAGAGTACTGGCGAGGGCGAGCAGCGCCGCGTGGTGGTCTCACTGCGCAAGGGGTCACGGGTCTAGCGCGCAGGTCAGCGCGGGCTGGTGGCGCGGGCGGAGGCCGTGTCGGCATAGTGTCGGCGCGGCCTCCTTGTCGTTATCCATCGCTGGATGGCGCGGAGGGGTAAGCCGATGGCGAGTGGCGAGGAGCGCGGGCGCTGGTGGCTGAGCGCGCCCGATGTGACGGAGCAGCCAGTGGAAGCGCTGCTGGTGGGGCATGTGAGCTGCGACACGCTGCCAGAGGGCGGTTGGCGGGCGGGCGGCTCGGTCTACTATGCGGGCGCCCTGGCGCTGCGGCTGGGGCTGCGGGTCGGCATCGTGACGAGCGCGCCCGCGACGGTCTGCGAGCGGGTCTGCGCGGAGCTGCGTGAGGCGGGCGAGGTGGCGCTGGTGGCCGTTCCCGCCGAGGTCGCTACGACCTTCGAGAACGAATACACGCCCGCTGGGCGGCGGCAATATCTGCGCGCGCGAGCTGAGCCGATCACGCTGGAGGACATCCCACTGGCGTGGCGGCGCTGCGCGGTGGCGCTGGTAGCTCCGGTCGCGCGCGAGCTGTCGCCCGATCTGGCGGACGGGCTGACGGCGGAGGTCATCGGCGCGACTCCGCAGGGCTGGCTGCGCGCATGGGACGGCGACGGCCGCGTGCGCCCGCGTGTCCTCGACCCCGCCGAGACAAACGCCCTGCGCCGCTACTCCGCGCTGATCCTCAGTCGAGAGGACCTCGCGGGCGTCGGGGCCGACGGGGCGGCGCTGGCTGAGGCTGAGCGGACTCTGGAGGTGTGGGCGCGGCTGGGTCCTCTGCTCGCCGTCACCTGCGGCCCCGACGGCGCCGAGGTCTGGCGCAGCGGGCGCGTCGAGCGCTTCCCTGGCTTTCCCGCGACCGAGGTGGACCCGACCGGCGCGGGCGATGTCTTCGCGGCGACCTTCCTCTGCGCGCTGGCGGCGACGCACGACCCCGCAACGGCGATGGACATGGCAAACCGCGTGGCTGCGCTGGCGGTCGAGGGCGTTGGCGTCGCGGCCATCCCCACGCCGGAGCGCATCGCCGCGCGCTATCTGCCACCAACTCAAGACAACGCTGCACACTGACCCTGATGTAATCGAACTCGTCTCCCCACATCTCTCCCAATCGCAACAGGCGATGTCCATATGCGACTGAATATTGACACAATGAATGATTATGGATAGAGTGTAGTAGGAAGGCGGTTAACTCATTACATCATTTTGAGGGCGAGGGTAATTGTGCGGCGCTTTATTCTGTGGTTCGCGCTGGTCTCCATATTGAGCGCAACCGTGGGTGGGGTGGCTGGTTGTGACTCGAAGCCAGTGGCCCCGACCCTTATCTGTCTGACTGATGTCGCGATCACCATTGCGATAGCCGCCACTGAGGATACGGTCAATCCCAGTACCGCAATAGAAGTCATCGGCGCGTGTTATGAAGCCGCGACTGAAATCATCGCGTCCGTAAACTCTCCCTCGACTCCGAGCCAGAAGGTCAACATATACAAGGGTCAGGCGCTCAAAGCCAAGCTGACCGCGCAGATATCCATTATCTCCAACTGCACGTCAGCAAGCGCGCTGAAGTCGAACTATACCTGGGAGGGTGAACTTCAGCAGTTCATCAGGGTGGGGACGCATACATACACCTCTCGTCCACCTACTGGCGATGACCCTGAAGCGACCATTGCCGACGGTCTCATTGATGAGGCGCATGTGCCAATAGGCTCCTACCTGACCAGCTATGTAAACTTCGCGCTCAATATCCCTGCACACCAGAAGGCCATCGTTTCTCTCGCTGGCTCCGCCATGAATATAGCAGGCACTGCCGACATCGAGCAGGACTCCAAAGTCCTCACGCCGCTCGTCAGCTACCTGTATCCCACGCAGTACCACTTTGATGACTCGGCCACGAAGATTTCCTACAGCAGTTGCGCCTAGCGCTAGCAGGTGAAGATGAACATGATAGCTCTCATACGCTGGAGTGCGGCGCTGGCGCTGATCGTGACGCTGCTGTTCAGTCTTCCCACGTGTGGTCCCTTCGGCAATAACCCCTCCGGAAATAAGCAGAGGCAAGGCCCACAGTATTGTTTCGCGTCCTTTACCCAACCAGCATCCATGCAAGTCAATTCACAGACCGCTGTTTCCCAGCCTCAGGTCATGCCAAGCTACTGTGTTCCTCAGAAAAATGTGACTTTGGAAAAAGCGAGTATCGTCGGCCTGACGACATACCAGACGCCCACATCGCTGAGCATTGAGCAGTTCAAGCAAACCTTTGCTGTTGCGAGGGCGCAACCCGTAATTGTCGTCCTCGACAATTGCAGGGGAAAGGCGACTCTACAGCAAGAGTTCCGCGTGACTGACACATTTCAGCCTGGCGTTCTCGTGGCCAGCAGGTATTACACCTCCGCTCCCACTTATCCCGCAGGTGACTTCGACGCTATCGCGAGCGTTCTGTTCTCAACTTATGCGGTCGCCATAGCCCAATATTCCCCGACCATCTTCATTACCCCACCGATTGAGGCGAAGGTCCATACCAAAACCCAACTGGCGATCTACTGGTCAGAGGTGTACCAGGGAGGTCTCGTTACCGAAACGCAATCTGGTGGGACTGTTATCGGCAACCTGGCCTTTGCGATTCCGCTCGCAAGCAAGGTCAACACAGCCAAGCAGGATCGCTCTCAGCCGCAATCTCTGCCCTGCTAGACGCTCTCTACACGCCACAGGACCTATACCGCGAACCTGACGAACGTGAACACGTCGGGCCGACGCCGCTGCTTGCGATCACCCTTATCTGCCGCCAGATGTCTCGCAAACTTTGACGTAAGCGTTAATGTCTGCTATGCTGTGTGCGTCGCCCTTCCGCCGCTGAAGACGTGTGGTGAGGGCGTTTCACATGCTAGTGGAAAGGGACTCTTGCGATGGGTAGCGCACAGCCGGACGTGGCGGATGGGCGCCTGGCCGCGCGTCCGGCTCCGGTCGGCGGCGGCTACAAATGGATCGCGCTCTCGAATACGACGCTCGGCACGCTGATGGCGACGATCAACTCCAGCATCATTCTCATCGCGATGCCAGCCATCTTCACCGGCATCGGCATCGATCCGCTGGCGCCGGGTGAGACGAACTACTTCCTCTGGATGCTGCTGGGCTATATGGTCGTCACGGCGACGCTGCTGGTCGCGTTCGGACGCATCTCGGACATGTTTGGCCGTGTCAAGCTCTATAATCTCGGCTTTGCGGTCTTCACGGCGGGCAGCATCCTGCTCTTCATCACCCCTGGCTCCGGCAATACCGCCGCGCTAGAGATGGTCATCTTCCGGCTGATTCAGGGCGTTGGCGCTGGTTTCCTCTTCTCCAATAGCGCCGCCATCATCACCGACGCTTTCCCCGCCCATCAGCGCGGCATGGCGATGGGCATCAACCAGATGGCCGCCATCGTTGGTTCGTTCATCGGGCTGATTCTGGGCGGCGTGCTGGCGGTCTTCGATTGGCGGCTGGTCTTCCTGGTCAGCGTGCCGGTGGGCATCTTCGGCACAGTCTGGGCCTACCTGAAGCTGCGCGAGACGGCGACCATTCGCGGCGGCCAGAAGCTCGACTGGGCAGGCAATGTCACCTTCGCGGGCGGCCTGACGACGCTGCTGCTCGGCGTGACCTATGGCATCGAACCATATGGCGATTCGCCGATGGGCTGGGGCAATCCGTGGGTGATCGCGGCGCTGCTGGGCGGCGTCGCGCTGCTGGCGATCTTCGTGCTGATCGAGCTGCGCGTGGCCGACCCGATGTTCCGCATCGACCTCTTCAAGAGCCACGTCTTCACCTGGGGCAATATCGCGGGCTTCCTCTCGTCGCTCCAGCGCGGCGGCTTGCAGTTCATGATCGTGATCTGGCTGCAAGGCATCTGGCTGCCGCTGCATGGCTACGCCTTCGCCGATACGCCGCTCTGGGCGGGCATCTACATGACACCGCTGCTGGTGGGCTTCATCGCGTTCGGCCCGATCAGTGGCTGGATCTCTGACCGCATGGGGCAGCGGGCCTTCATGTTCTGGGGCATGGCGCTGAACGCGGTGGCCTTCATCGGGCTGACCTTCCTGCCCGCGAACTTCGACTACAAGTGGTTCTTCATCCTGCTGCTGGCGCTGGGCATCGGGCAGGGCCTGTTCGCCGCGCCGAATACGACGGTGGTGATGAATAGCCTGCCGAAGGAGCATCGCGGCGTGGGGTCGGGCATGCGTTCGACCTTCCAGAATGCCGCCGGTCTGCTCAGCATCGGCGTCTTCTTCAGCATTGTGACGGCGGGGCTGGCCGATGCGCTGCCCGCCTCGCTGACGGCGGGCCTCGCGCCGACCGGGCTGCCCGGCGCGCTGGTGGAGAAGATCGCGCACCTGCCGCCAACCGCCGCGCTCTTCGCCGCCTTCCTGGGCTACAACCCGATGGGAACGCTGCTGCCCGCGCCTGTGCTTGGCTCGCTGCCCCACGCCACGCAGACGCATCTGCTGAGCCAGCAGTTCTTCCCCAACCTGATCGCCGCGCCTTTCATGGACGGCATGCGCTGGGTCTTCTACCTCTCGGCGGCGCTCTGCGTGATCGCGGCCTTCGCCTCGCTGGCACGCCCCACGCGCCCGGCGCTGGCGGACGACGCTGATCCCATCGCGGTGGGAGCCATCGCGGTGGGCGAGGGCGTCGAGGCGACCAGCATCATCGAAAAGGACGAGCCAAGCCTCAGCGCGCCCAGCGTGTCCAGCGCCCACCCTCCGCGCTAGCCGGGGAAGGGGCTGGACTGGCCGTGCCCAACGCCACGGTCAGGGGAGTATGTTCGCCTGTGGCGCCGCGATGTACAATAGCGAGGCGGGGCGTCGTCGTGACGCTAGGCGCCCGTCGAGAGGAAGCTGGTCGTCGCGTGGAACATCTGCCGCTGTTGTTTGGGCTACTGGTGCTGGGTCTCATCATCTTCGGGCCAAAGAAGATGATCGAGATGGGCGGGCGCATGGGGCAAATGCTGCGCGAGCTGCGAGCGGCGGTCAAAGAGATGAACTGGAGCGTGCTGGGCGATGACGCGCCGCCCCGGACTCCGCCAACCACGCTCGGCAAGTTGAGCCAGCTCGCGCAGGACCTCACCGCGCCGCCTGCCGCCACGCCCGCCGCCACATCCCCCGCGCCGCCCGCCACGCCCGCTGTCGCCGAGCAGCCTGCCCCGGCCACCACCGACGCGCCGCCCGAAGCCTAACAGCCCACCCACCTTGCACGGCTACATTTCCAGCAGATGCGTGAGGGCGTCGCTGTCTTTCTGGGGGCCTATGACGGCGAGGCGCAGCCCCTCGCCGGTGAACAGCTCGCTGGCGAGAGCCTGAATTTCCCCGGCGGTCACGGCGTCGATCTTCGCCATCACCTCGTCCAGCTCCAGCGCCTCGTGCGAGATGATCTCCTGCCCGCCCATCCACGCGGCGACGCTGTAGGTATCCTCCAGGCGCAGGGCCATCCGCCCCTTGACGTATTCCTTGACACGGGCCAGCTCCTCGGCGCGCGGCGGCTCCTCGCGTATGCGGCGCAACTCAGCGATGGACGCGCGGATAGTCGCCTCCAGCCGCTTTGGCTCGACTCCGGCGGAGATATTGAATGACCCTGTGTCGTGATAGTAGGATGGCGCCGAGCCGATGTCATACGCCAGGCCCTGCCGTTCGCGGATCTCCAGGAAGAGGCGCGAACTCATGCCGTCGCCGAGCGTAGCGTTGAGCAGGGTCATCGTGTAGTGGCGAGGGTCCACGCTGCGCAGGCCGGGCGTCAGCAGGCAGAGGTTCGACTGCTCGGTGGGGCGCGTCTCCAGCCGCACGCGCGGGCCGCCTGATGGGATGGGGCTGGGCGTCCAGGTGGGGGCGGGCGCATCGGCCCAGTCGCCAAGCTGCTCGGCCAGCGCGGCCATCACCTGCTCGCGGGTGACATTACCCGCCACGCTCACCACCAGATTCGAGGGCGTGTAGTGGCGCGACTTGAAGTCCAGCAGGATCTCGCGCGTGAGGCCGCTGACCGTCTCGCGCGTGCCAGCGACTTCGCGTCCCAGCGGCTCCCCGGCCCACATCGTCTCGTCGGCCAGCACATTCACCCAATCCGCCGGGCTGTCGCGGTACATGCTCAGCTCTTCGATGATGACATCGCGCTCTTTCACGATCTCGTCGGCGCGCATCAGCGGCCGTCGGACCATATCGCAGATCAGGCGCATGGCGAGGTCGAAGTGCTGGCTGGCCACCTTGGCGGAATAGACGGTGATCTCCTTGTCGGTCGCGGCGTCCAGCACCCCGCCGACACCCTCGATGGCCTCGGAGATGGTCTGCGCGTTCGGAAAGCGCTCGGAGCCTTTGAAGAGCATGTGCTCGATGAAGTGGGACGCGCCCGCGATAGGCTCCTGCTCGTAGCGCGCTCCCACGCCGAAGTAGAACGCTATGCTGACCGAGCGGACATACGGGATCTGGGAGGTGTAGACCCGCACGCCATTCGGCAGACTGACGCGCTGATACATGCGTTGTTCCTCTGCCACCGCCGACACCACGCGACCTGCGCGCGTTGGGGAATAGTATCGCACACCTGTTCATGCGGCTGCCGGGCGGCGCGCAGGTGGCGGGTATAGCGCGCGCTTGTGGCGTATGATACGCTCTCCAGTGGGTTTCGGCGCCTGCCAGGGCGTCCAGTTCACCACAAGGTACAGCAAATCTCCATGAGCAGTACGAATACGCGCCTCTCGCGCGGCGGTCCGCCCTCGGCCACCAGCGCCGACGCCGCGATCCTGGTTGAGAACCTCGTCAAGACCTATGGTTCCACCACTGCCGTCAATGGCGTCTCGTTCGCGGTGAAGGCGGGCGAGATCTTCGCCTTGCTGGGGCCAAATGGCGCGGGCAAGACGACCACCATCGAGATTCTGGAGGGCTACCGCGTGGCTGACAGCGGCGTGGCCCGCACGCTGGGGCTGGACCCGCGCCGTGACGCCGCCAGCCTCAAGCCGCGCATCGGCGTGATGCTCCAGCAGGAGGGCCTCTACCAGACGCTGCGGGCGCGCGAGGTTCTCGACCTCTACGCCAGCTTCTACGCGCAGCCCGAAGACCCGCGCGAGCTACTGGAGCGTGTGGGCCTGACCAGCGTAGCGGATACCCGCTTTCGGCAACTCTCTGGCGGACAGAAGCGGCGGCTGGCGCTGGCGGTGGCCATCGTCGGCAAGCCGCGCCTCGTCTTCCTCGATGAGCCGACGACCGGCATGGACCCGCAAGCCCGCCGCGCTACCTGGGACATCATCCAGGAGCTGAAGGCGCGCGGGGTCACGGTGCTGCTGACAACGCACTTCATGGATGAGGCCGAGCGGCTGGCCGACCGCATCGCCATCATGGATGGCGGCAAGCTGATCGCGCTCGACACGCCCGCCGCGCTGACCACCAGCCAATCTACCACCGGCACGGAGATACGCTTCCAGGCGCAGCCCGCGCCCGATCTGGTCGCCCTGGGCAAGCTCAGCGCCATCCGCGCGGCCCACGAGGAGTCGGCTGGCGCGTATGTGGTGGAGACGGGCGACCCGCGTGAGGCGCTGGCGCAGGTGACGGCCTTCCTGCGCGATGCAGGCGTGGATTTGAGCGAATTGCGGGTTGGCCGCTCGACGCTGGAGGATGTCTTCATCCGCCTGACTGGCAAGGAGATGCGCGAGTGAGCGCCCAGATGTCATCTATGACCACGACCAGCGGTGATGCGCCCATCGCGGCGCCCTTCTGGCGGATGGTCCTCTCGCAGACCCGCGCCGAGCTGATGATGACGCTACGGCGTGGCGAGAGCCTGCTCATCACGATCATCATCCCGATTCTGCTGCTGGTCTTCTTCACCGTCTTCAAGGTCGGCGGCGTCGGGTCAAACTTCATCGTGCCGGGGGTGATGGCCCTCGCCCTGATGTCCGCCGGGATGGTGAGCCTGAGCATCGCCACCGCCTACGAGCGCTACTATGGCGTGCTGAAGCGCCTGGGGGCCTCGCCGCTCTCGCGCTTCGGGCTGATCCTGGCGAAGTCGCTCTCGGTCGTCGCGCTGGAAATCGCGCAGATGGTGATTCTGGCGCTGCTGGGCGTGCTGGTCTTTGGCTGGCGCCCGACCGGCTCGGTCGCGCTCTTCGTTCTCGCTTTCCTGGTGGGGACGGCGACGTTCAGCGGGCTGGGCATGCTGATGGCGGGGGCGCTACGGGCCGAGGCGACGCTGGCGGGGGCGAATGGCCTCTATCTGCTCTTTGTGCTGCTGCCGGGCGCGGTGCTGCCGATCAGCGCGCTGCCCATCGCAGCGCTGCGCTCCATCGCCGCCGCGCTGCCAGCCGCCGCGCTGTCCGATGCGCTCTACGGCGCGACACAGGCGGGGCAGTTCCACGGCGCCAGCCTGCTCTGGCTGGTCGTGTGGGGCGTGATCTTCTTTGCGGCGGCGGCCTTCACCTTCAAGTGGGAGTGAGGCGGTCGGCGCGAGTGACGCGGCGGGGCGAGATGTGGCGCGCGATGCCACGGCGCCTCGCCGTTTTTCGTCGCGCGCCACAGACACGCCAGTTCAGATGAAACGAGTTGGCTCCTCGCCCGTTTCATATAGATGAAGCAGTGTCGCGCCAGAGGTCGCCGCGTGGGCGGGAGGGGACAGAGCCACATGGACGCTATCGCAAAAGAACAGTGGGCGCTCGCCCTGCTGACTGCGCGGTTCGACTGCGCCCAACAAGAGTTCTTCCAGGCGGAGTATGGGCGGCGGCGGCGCAGCCCGGCGGTCGCGCTGGCGCTCTGTCTGACGCTGGGAGCCTTTGGCGCGCACGAGTTCTATATGGGGCGGCTGCGTAGCGCGGCGCTGCGGCTGCTGTTCTGCTGGACGCTGATTCCCCTGCTATTGGCGCTGGCCGAGGCGACGTTCCTGACGCGGCGCGTCCACGCCTACAACGCCGCCGTCGCGCGGCTGCTGGCCGAGATCGTGGAGGAGTCCTTCGCCGCCATCCGCGCGCAGGACGCCGAGTTCGCGACGGCTGATCTCGCGCCTGAGCGGCCCGCCCCGCGTGCGGTTGCGGCGCCCGCCCCGCGTCCGGTGGAGCGGCCAGTGGAGCGGCCCGCCGCGCAGCAGCCCGCCTGGGACAGCGGCTTTGGACGGGCGCTCGCTCCAGCAGGCGCCCGCTGGCCGCTCTCCGCGCCCCTCGCGCTGCTGCTGGCCGAAGAGCGCATGGCGCAGTAGCGCAAATCCCCTGAAAGCCACTCGCCCACCCCCTACGCGAAAATGTCTGGCCACACGCAAGCTGCTGGCTGCTATAATGGGCGTCGGCGCATGGCGCGTGAACGAGTGGGCGCGATCACGCCGCTACAGGTATGGGGGAGCGTGTGGAGAAATCTATCTGGTTACGCTGGATCAACCTGTTCCTGCTGGGCATCCCGGTGGCGCTGCTCCGTAAGCAGCTGGGCATCGAGGAGGGGCCGCTGATCGCGATTCTGGCGGGCCTCAGCCTCGTTCCCCTCTCTGGCTTCCTGGAGAGCGCGGTGGAGGAGCTGGAGGAGCTGCTGGGCGAATTCCTCGGCGGCTTCATGCACATGACCTTCGGCAACATCGCCGAACTGGCCATCGCGCTCTCGCTGATCCTGCACCAGGCCCCAGGTCAGAGCGCCGGCTCGCAGATCGTCCTCGGCTCCATCGCCGGCGTCATCATCCGTAACTCGTTACTGGGTCTGGGCGTCGCCACCATCTTCGGCGCGGCTGTCAATGGCCGCATGCCGTTCAGCGCCGAGCGCGCCGGGCAATACTCCACCATCTTCGCGCTGGCGGTCATCGGCCTCTGTCTGCCGACACTCGCGGCCTACCTGGCGCGGGCGAACAGCGGCGATCCCAACGGCGAGTTGCCCAATCTGGTCGTCTTCGACCACTACTCGCTCAGCCTGCTGGTGGCGCTGGTGCTGGTCGGCAGCTACCTGGCCTATACGCTCTTCGCCATCTTCCGCGTGCGTGACGGCGAGGACCTGGTGGAGCAGAGCAGAAAACGGCGGCTGGAGCGCCTGGCCCAGCGCGCGCTGCGGCGTGGCGACGCGGTGGCGGACGCCAGCGTAGACCTCTACGGCATCAGTCCGACCGAGCAGGCGCCCGGCGTGGGGGCGCTCTTCCTGGCGGAGCGCGAGCAAGCCGAATACGAGTTGCAGCAACACGCCGCGCAGCGTACCCCGCAGCGCACCGCGAAGGCCGAATATGTCGCGGTCAAACGGCGCGAGCGGGCGGCGCGGCGGCGCGCGAAAGGCGGCGAGGGCGCCGAGAAGGCGGGCATCCTGGGGTGGCATCCGGTGTGGCGCGGGCTGATCGCCGTGCTGGTGCTGGCAGTGGCGGCGCTTGGCGTCGTCTACATGTCGGAGGCCTTCGCCGGATCGGTCGAGTTGCTGGCGCACGAGAACGAGCAGTTCGTGAACCCGTTCTTCGTCGGCCTGATCGTCATTCCCATCGTCGGCGGGCTGGTCGAGATGTATGGCACGACCGGCATGGCGCGACGCAATCTGATGGAAGTGGTGATGGGCGTCACGGCGGGCGCGTCGGTGCAGATGATCCTGGTGGTCGTGCCAGTGCTGGTGATCGTCGGCCACTTCACCGGCCACCCGCTCTACCTGATCTTCGCCCCGCTGGAGATCGTCATCTTCGGCGCCGCGACTTTCCTCTTCATGCTGCTGACCCGCGATGGCGAATCCACCATCCTGGAGGGAATACAGCTCTGCTCGCTGTGGGCGCTGCTCGCGGCGACGGCCTACTTCCTGCCGCCGCCCTTCGCAGGCTGAGGTGAGATGGAGACGCGGGGAACGACGCTGATCATTCCGGGCTGGCAGAACTCCGGCCCCGACCACTGGCAATCGCGCTGGCGGCGGGAGCATCCCGACTACCGGCGAGTGGAGCAACGCGACTGGGGCTTACCCGACCGCGCGGAGTGGGTGGTGGCGCTGGAGGCGACGGTGGCGGGAGCGCCCGCGCAAGTGACGCTGGTGGCGCATAGCCTGGGTTGCGCGCTGGTGGCGCACTGGGCCGCGCTGGCCACACCCGCCCGCGCGAAGGTCACGGGCGCGCTGCTGGTCGCCCCGCCCGATGTGGAGCGCGCCGACATGCCGCCGGAGGTCTGGAGTTTCCGCCCGCTGCCGGGGCTGCCGCTGCCGTTTCCGGGCCTGCTGGTGGCCAGCGACGACGACCCCTACAGCGCGCTTGGCGCGGCGCGCGGGCTGGCGGCGCGCTGGGGCTGCCAGTTCGTCGCGCTGAGCGGGGCTGGCCACATCAATACCGACGCGGGCTATGGGCCGTGGCCAGCGGGTGAGGCGCTATTGGCCGCGCTGCGCTGAGTAATGAACGAACGGCTAGTGACCGCTGGCGTCGCTCTCCGGCGGCATGGGCGTCAGGCCGAGCAGCTTCAAGTCGTCGGCGCTGGCGGTTGCGTTGATGAGGGCATCGAGCGCGGCGCGCAGGGCAGGGTCAGCGCCACGGGCCGCCGCTGGCCCGATCTGGGCGATCCACTGGAGCAGGTCCTGGCGACCACGGAAGGAACCTTGCACCTCCTCCAGCGCGAAGCTGCCCGGTAGCTTGTATGCGCCTGACTCCGACGCCTCCGCTTCCTCCGCGCGCCACTCACCGGCCTCAGTCGCGAGGACGGCCAGCGCCTCTTCCATCGCGGCCTTCCAGCCGCGCAGAAACGCCTCTTGCTCCTGTGGTGTCGCCATCGTCTATCTCCTTTGCGCGCCGTGTAGGGGAACGCATCGCAGGCGCCGTAATTAGGGCTGGCGCGGCTGATTGGCCGCGCGCGCGCCCCTGGCGCCCATAGGGTTTCAGATTGTGCGCCCCACCGCTAGCCCACCATGCGCTCACTGCCTCCGCTGGCGGACGTATCGCGTAGAATGGAAGGCGGATGCGGCGAGATTTCCCCCCAACACTCCCAATACATTCATGGGCAGCGAGAGAGGCGCCAGTGAGTGAGCCTGATCTGTCGCGTGAGGCCACGACGCCCGCGACTCCGGCGACGGTGACGCTGGAATGGCGTGGCCGCGACCTGGCGCTGCTCCCTCCGCCAGAGTTGGCCGCGCTGGACGACGCCGCGCTGGCCCGCGCGCTACTCGGCCCCCGCGCGGCCGCTCGGCTGGGCGCTCGCATGCGCCGCGACCGGCGGGGCCGCGCGCTGCGCTTCCCGCCGATCGACTACGCCGAGGTGAAGGCGGCGCTGCTGGCCCACGGCGCGTGGCGTGTGGCCGTCGCCTTCGACGAGCGCCCGGCGCTGCCCTTCGCGCCGGAGCCGACCATGGCGCCGCGCCCGTATCAGGAAGAGGCGCTGGTCGCCTGGCGCGCCGCCGGCAGCCGTGGGGTGGTGATCCTGCCGACCGGCGCGGGCAAGACGTTCCTCGGCGCGCTGGCCATCACCGACGTGGGCCTCTGGACGCTGGTGGTCGTGCCGACGATTGACCTGCTGGGGCAGTGGCGC
>DASVWQ010000383.1:0-3185 GCA_036393135.1 Ktedonobacterales bacterium | reverse complement strand
CGTGCGCAGCCGCGCCTGCTCGACACGCAGGTTGGCGAGCTGCGACTGCGTATCCACATAGTCGTTGGTGACATCCTGCACGGCCTCCTGCAAGCTGATGAGCTTGCCTTTGTGCGCGGATGGATAGCTCTTGAGGTAGTTCTCGACCTGGGTGTAGCGCGACGCGGCGACGCTGAACGTCAGCGTGATGTCGTAGGAGTCGCCATCCAGGGTATAGTTTGCGCCCGCCGACTGCGACTGCGGATCAGTGACGCTGATCCAGCTCTCCAGGTCAGACGCCGCCTCTGTGGTGTTGGGGACAACCATACTGACGGTCAGCGATTTGATGAGATAGAGGCCGACGCTCTGCGCGGAGGTCTTGGTGACGCTCCCGCCCGATCCTGTTCCCGCCGCTGGCGTAGCGGCCGGCGCGCCGACGCCATTCCCCGTATTGTCGCCCGCCGCCGAATGCGATGCGCCTGAGTTGAGCGGGCCGTTGACCGATGGCGCATATGTCGCGCCGCCCGCCGATGACCCTCCGCAGCCAGCCAGCAACGCCACGCCCGCCAGCAACGCCAGCGCCAGCGCCGCCCGCTGAAGTCTCCCGCTTCGCCACATGTGACACCTCCCAATGACGCCCCCGCCGCACGCGACTGCCGCGTTTCGCCGCCGGGGGATCATGCCGCCATCGATGCTGGCGCGCGGGGCATCCACCCACGAAGCGCCCGGTGAGATGACGCTGCGCGGGCGCCGCTGGTTCCCATGCGCGCTGGCCAGTGGAGCGCGGAAGATGAGCGAGGGTCCGGCTAACGCTTGACAATTGTGGCGGGCTGCGGTAAACTACTTTCTGCGACGCGGGGTAGAGCAGTGGTTAGCTCGTCGGGCTCATAACCCGGAGGTCGTCGGTTCGAATCCGGCCCCCGCTACCAACTGGCCCTCACACCACCACTGTGTGAGGGCCGCTTTTCCGGCCATCCAGCCGGAACTCTGGCGGCGTAGCTCAGCGGCAGAGCAAGGGACTCATAAGCCCTAGGTCGTTGGTTCAAATCCAACCGCCGTCACCAGATCGCATTCCATCCCTCAGCCCTCCGGCGAATGTTCCGCTGGAGGGCGTCTTTTCGCCTCTCACTACCGCGTGCGGCCCGCCACCTGTGCGCGTCTCGTCGTCGTGATAGAATGCGCGCAGTCAATTCGCCGGGGCGCGGGTTGGTCTGCCCGCGCGGGAGCCGAAAGTGGGGCGGAATATGGCGCAGATGCGGGTATTCGTCAGTCACAGCCACGAAGACGGGGACTACTGCCACGCGGTTGTCGCCGGGTTGCGCGACGCTGGGGCCGATGTCTGGTACGACGAGCACAACCTGGGATCCGGGCAACTCATGGAGGTCATCCAGCGCGAGCTGGGGCGCCGCCCGATCGTCATCGTGATCCTCTCGCAATCCGCGTTCGCCTCGCGCTGGGTGCGGCGCGAAGTCCTCTGGGCCTATGAGCTGCTCGACCGCGACCCAGCGCGCCTGTTGATCCCCGTCACCGCCGGAGCGATCGCGCGCGACGACTTCAACCCGGAGACTGGCTGGCTCTTCCTCCACGAGTTCAAGCGGATCGAGGCGGCGGGCTACCAGCCGTTCCCCGCGCCAGAAGCCGTCCGCCGCCTGCTGCATACGCTCGCGCTGACTCCCGCTGGCGCCGCGCCCGCGCCCACCGCCGCCGCCCCCAGCGAGAGCGCCGACGACCTGAACGAACGCGGCAAAGCCCTCACCGCCCAGCAGCGCTACGCCGAGGCCGTCCCGCTTTTCGAGCGCGCCTCGCAACTCGCCCCTACCTCGTTCGACGCCTGGGCCAACCTCGGCTTCCTCTATGGCGAGGTCAACCGCTGGCCGGAGTCGCTGGCCGCCTGCGAGCGCGCCATCGCCCTCGACCAGCGCTCCGCCGCCTCGTGGAACAACAAAGGCCGCGCGCTCTTCAGCCTGCAACGCTATCCCGAGGCGCTCTCCGCCTACGATCAGGCGCTGGCGATAGACACCAACCTGACCGCCGCGTGGATCGGCAAAGGCAGCGTCCTCAATGAACTGAGCCGCTCCAGCGAGGCGCTCGACGCTCTCAACCGTGCGCTGGAGCTTGATCCTGCCCACACGATCGCCTGGAACAACAAGGGGCGCTCGCTCTTTGACCTGCGACGCTACACGGAGGCGCTCGACGCCTACGACCACGCCGTCGCCATCGATCCCACCTATACGCTTGCGGTCGGCAACCGCGCCTATCCGCTGCGGGCGCTGGGGCGCGAGGCCGAGGCCCAGGCCGCCGAGCAGCGCGCCAAGGCGATGGGCGGCTGAGCCGCGCCCGCCTGCGCGTCGCCCCGCCGCACGGTATACTGAAGCAGGGGCGGCGCTCGTGGACCCAGCGCCGTCAGGCAGGCAGGGACCGAGGAAGCGAGGTTCGCGCATGGAGGGATTTCGCGCTACCTTTCCCGCACAGGAGGTCATCTTCGACGCGGGCGCGCTGGAGCGGCTGGCCAGCGAGCGCGACGGCCACGGCTGGCGGCGCTTGCTGCTCTGCGCCACAGCGGGCGCCCGCATGCGGGGCCAGGTAGCGACCATCGAGCGGCAGCTTGGCGAGCGCCTCGCCGCCACCTTCGACCGCGTGCGCCCGCATGTTCCCGCCGAGGATGTCGCCACCTGCGTCGAACTGGCCCGCGAACGCGGCGTGGACGCCATCATCGCGCTGGGCGGCGGCAGCGCCATCGGCCTCGCCAAAGCCACGAGCCACGCGCTGGAACAACCTGGGGATACGGCGGACACATCCGACCCGCTCGCGCCGCCGCGCGCGCCCATCATCGCTATCCCGACGACCTACGCTGGCTCCGAGATGACCGCCGTGTACGGCATCACGCGAGTCGAGGAGGGGACGCCACGCAAGCTGACCACCAGGGAGCCGCGCATCACGCCACGCCTGGTGATCTATGACCCGCTGCTCACGCTCAGCATGCCGCCGGGCGCCACGGCGGGGACGGGCATCAACGCGGTAGCGCACTGTGTCGAGGCGCTCTATAGCGATAGTCGCAATCCGCGGGCGACGGCGGCGGCGCTGGGTGGCCTGCGCATGCTGGCCCGGGCGCTGCCTGCCTGCGTGGACGATGGCGCCGACGTGGCGGCGCGCAGTGAGGCGCTGGCGGGAGCCTGGCTCGCGGGTACGGCGCTGGCCCATGTCAC
>DASVWQ010000382.1:0-2340 GCA_036393135.1 Ktedonobacterales bacterium | reverse complement strand
GGGCAGGGGCGGGCGCGCAGGAATGCTGGAAGGAGGGCAGGCGGCATGGCGACACAGGCGAGCGCGTATCTCGACATCGGCGACTATCTGCGCGCGGCGACCAATCAGGAGACGGCCTCGCTGCTGGGTCTGAACACGACGCTGGCGGGCGGCGTCGCGGCGGGCGCGGTCTCGCTGCCGGTGGCCAGCTCGGCGGGCTGGGCGGCTGGCCCGCTCTGGCTGCTGGATGGTCCCTGGGCCGAGGTGGCGCAGGTGACGGGCGCCCCCGACGGCGCGACGCTGACACTGGCGGCGCCGGGCGTGGGGCTGGCGCACGCGGCGGGCGTCTCGCTGAGCCAGGCGGGAACGGCGGGCGCGCTGGCCGAGACCATCCTGCGGGCCAGCGCGTGGATGGAGAACTACTGTCGGCAGGGGACGCCGGGCGACCGCTCGCTCTTCGCCCTGCCGCGCATCGAGCGCTGGCGACTGCCGGGGCCGCGCGCCTGGCTGGAGCCAGATGGCGCGCTGGCGCTGCGACCGGGACGCTTCCCGATCCAGGCGGTGACGGCTATCAGCGTCGAGACGCTGCCCGGCGCGTCCCTCGCGCTGGACGCCACCCAGGCCGAGCTATCCGCCGATGGCCGGCTGATCGAGCTACCCGCCGCGAGCCTGCTGGGCGGGCTGACACGCGGCGCGCGGGCGTGGATCACGGTCAGCTATACAGGAGGGCCAGCGACTCCCGGCGCGACGCCCTACGACCTGCGCCAGGCGTGCGTCTGGCTGGCGAGCGACCTGTTGGGGCAGCGGCGCAACCCGACCGGCGCGGCGGAGGTGCGGATGGGGAGCTTCGCGCTCCAGGCGCGGCCCCGCACCGATCCCACTGGCGAGTCGCTGCTAGTGCTGCGGGCGAAGGCGACGCTCCAGGCGTACCGGATGGAGCTGTGAGAGCAGGAAACGGAGGAGGCGCCTCGATGATCTTCACGACGCTACGGGTGGAACGGCCAGAGGGCGTGGTGGTGGCGCGCGGGGTGGCCGCGCTGGTGGAGGCGGCGGATGGCGCGCCGGAGGCCGAGCGCCTCGACTTCGATGGCGCGCGACCCTTCGACCTCGTGCGCATCTGCTCGACCCAGGGCATGCCGCTGGTCCCCTGGCGCCGCCGCGACACGCTCTTCGACGAGCAAAACATCGACCCGGAGACGGGCGCGCTGGCGAAGTACCGTATCGTGGGGCCAGTCGAGAGCTTCGACGGCGACCACCAGGAGGCGCTGTGTGAGCGCGTTGTCGGCGGCTGAGGATAGGCGCGGGAAGCGGGACAACCAACCCACAACGATGGACAGGCGGGAGGTGAGTGAGCGATGAGTGGAGCGCGACCTGTGGGGCGGGCGCTGCCAGCCCAGCCCGATACGCTCGGCGCGCTGACGGCGATGCGGACGATCATTGTGGACGAGTGCCTGGTCGGCGGCGTGACACCCTTCGCGGCGCTCTCGGCGGCGGACGCGGCGCGCTATGGTATCAATGTGGCGGCCTTCATCGGGCGGCCCAAGGACTTCAACGACGCCTACCTGCCACAGCTCAACCTCTGGATTCCGCCGGAGCCGGAGGGTGGCGCGCCGGCGAATCCGGCGGCGAGTGACGCGGCGGCGCTGGCCGGTCTGGTTGGACGCGCCAACACGGAGTTCGAGGCAATCGTACAGGTGATAGTGGATATGCGCGCCGACTGGTACGCGGGCGAGACGCAGGCGCTGGCGATCCGCGACGCGCTGTGGCCCGCGCTGCTACGCCACGAGCGGCTGGCGGCGCTGGCGCCCGGTGTGACGGCCAGCGAGGCGCGCCCCGGTCGCGGCCTGCGCTACGAGCAGATCGCGGGCGTCGAGTACCGCGTCTTCGAGGCGCGCTGGTGGGCGCGACAGGAATGGCTCATCAGCGGCGGCCTGGCGGTCTGACATGCGAGCGGATGACGGAAATCAAGAGAGGATAGAGTGGCGTGGGGCTATCAGAGGAGATCGAGGCGACGGCGGCGGAGCGCGGGGCGCTGGCGAGCGTAGAGGAGGCGCTGGCAGCGACCCGCACAGTGCGCGTGATGACCTATAACATCCTGGCGGGCGGCTGGCGCACGGTGGACGCGCTGGCCGAGGTGATGCGCGACGCGCGCCCCGATCTCATCGGCATGCAGGAGGTCGCGCCAGGCACGCTGGCCAGGCTGGCGGACCGTCTGGAGATGCACGCCGCGCTCAGCCCCTCGCGCTACGGCGCGCCAGTGGCCCTGCTGAGTCGCTGGCCCCTGCTCGACGTGAACCGCCACTCCGGCGCGCCCCTGCGCAACGCCCTGCTGGAGGCGGTGGTCGCTCCAGACGGCGCGGC
>DASVWQ010000381.1:0-7296 GCA_036393135.1 Ktedonobacterales bacterium | reverse complement strand
GGGGATGACCTGCGCCTCGTGCGCGCTGCGCATCGAGAAGGGGCTGAAGAAGCTGCCCGGTGTCGCCGACGCCAGCGTCAACCTGGCCACCGAGCAGGCCACCGTCAGCTATGACGCCGCCCAGGTCGCGGTGGATGACCTGCTGCGCAAGGTCAGCGCCGTGGGCTACAGCGCCACGCCCATCGTGGTGGTCGAGGCGCCTGCCGCGCCGACGCTGCCTGCCGAGCCGGAGCCGACCGAGACGGTGAGCGCCGAGTTGGCCATCAGCGGGATGACCTGCGCGTCGTGCGTGCGGCGGGTCGAGCGGGCGCTAGGCAAGGTCGCGGGCGTCGCGGAGGCGAACGTGAATCTGGCCACCGAGCGCGCCACCGTCACCTACAACCCCGCCGAGGCGAGCATCCCCGCGATGATCGCGGCGGTGGAGCAGGTGGGCTATGGCGCCGAGCCGCTGGCTCCGGCCGCTCCGGCGGTCGCCACGTCCGCCATGATAGAGGCTGTAGGGACGCCTGCCGTGCCCGCCTCGCCGATCACCTCGGCGACGGAGCGACTGAGCGAGCGGCGTCGCGCGGATCTCCTGCGCAGGCGCAACAAGCTGCTGCTGGGCGTCGCGCTCTCGCTGCCAGTCGTGATCCTCTCGATGTTCTTCATGAACCGCTTCCCCGGCGAGAACCTGCTGCTGCTGGCGCTGACCGCGCCAGTCTGGGGCTACGTCGGCTGGGAGTTCCACACGACGGCGTGGCGGGTGGCGCGCCACTTCGGCGCGAACATGGACACGCTGGTCAGTCTCGGCTCGACCGCCGCGTTCCTGATGAGCGTCGTGGCGACCTTCTGGCCGCAGGTGGTCGGCGCGACGACCTTCTACGACACGACCGCCCTGATCGTGACGCTCATCTATCTGGGCAAGTATCTGGAGGCGCGGGCGAAGGGCCAGACCAGCGAGGCGATCCAGCGGCTGATGGGTCTGCGCGCGACCGTCGCGCACGTCATCCGCGAGGGTGTCGAGCGCGACATCCCGGCGGAACAAGTCGTGGTCGGCGATACGCTGGTCGTGCGCCCCGGCGAGAAGATTCCGACCGATGGCGTGGCGCTGGCGGGCGAGTCGGCGGTGGATGAGTCGCTGCTGACGGGCGAGAGCCTGCCAGTCGAGAAGCGCGTGGGCGACATGCTGATCGGCGCGACCATCAACCAGACGGGCAGCCTGCGGATGCGCGCCAGCCGTGTCGGCGCCGAGACCACCCTGGCGGGCATCATCCGCATGGTGGAGCAGGCGCAAGGCTCGAAGGCGCCCATCCAGCGGCTGGCTGATACGGTCGCGGGCATCTTCGTGCCGAGTGTGCTGGTGATCGCGCTGCTCAGCTTCATCGGCTGGACGGTCGCGGGCTACGCCTTCGGCTTCGTCCCCGCTGGCGACATGGCGGGCGCGACGCTGGCGAGCAGCCCCTGGATCGTCGCGCTGGTCGCGGCCATCGCCGTGCTGGTGGTCGCCTGCCCGTGCGCGCTGGGCCTGGCCACGCCAACAGCCATCATGGTCGGGACAGGCAAGGGCGCCGAGCGCGGCATTCTCATCAAGAACGGCGAGAGCCTGGAGCGGCTGGAGCGGATCACCGACCTCCTGCTGGACAAGACCGGCACGATCACTCAGGGCAAGCCAGAGTTGACTGGCGTGACGCTGGCCCCCGGCGCCACGTTGGATGAGGCGGCGGCGCTGCGGCTGGCGGCGAGCGCCGAGGCGGCGTCGGAGCATCCGTTGGCGCGGGCCATCGTGGCGGGCGCGGCGGCGCGCGGCGTGGCGCCGGAGGCCGACGTGCGCGGCTTCCAGGCGATCCCCGGCGGTGGCGTCGAGGCGCTGGTGGCGGAGCGGCGCGTCCTGGTCGGCTCGCGGCGCCTGCTGCGTGAGCGCGGAGTGGAGGCCGCCAGTCTCGCGGCCTTCGAGCCGGAGCTGGCGCGGCTGGAGTCCGCTGGCCAGACGGCGATGCTGCTGGCGGTGGACGGCGCGCTGGAAGGCGCGCTGGCCGTCGCGGATACGGTCAAGCCAGACTCACGTGAGGCCATCGCGCGGCTGGAGGCGGCGGGCGTGACGGTCTGGATGGTGACGGGCGATAATCCGCGCACGGCGGCCAGCATCGCCGCGCAAGTCGGCGTGGCCCCAGAGCGGACGCTGGCCGAGACGCTGCCCGGCGAGAAGGCGGAGCGGGTGACGCGGCTGCGCGGCGCGGGTCGGGTCGTGGCCTTCGCGGGCGATGGCGTGAACGACGCTCCAGCGCTGGCCCAGGCCGACATTGGCGTGGCGATGGGCGCTGGCGCGGATGTCGCGATGGAGGCGGCGGGCGTGACGCTGGCGCGTGGCAGCCTGGGCGGGCTGGTGGAGGCGCACGCGCTCTCGCGAGCGACGATGCGCGTCATCCGCCAGAACCTCTTCTGGGCGTTCGCCTACAACTCTGTGCTGATCCCGCTGGCCATCGCCTCGCCTGCGATTCCCTGGCTGCGCGAGACGGCGCCGATCTTCGCGGCGGCGGCGATGGCGCTCTCATCGGTCACAGTGGTCAGTAATTCCCTGCGGCTGCGGCGCTTCGGCGCGCGGCAAGCGTGAGTCAATGTGTAGGTTCGATATGGTTGCGCGGCCCGCTGGGGTCCGCGTGATGTGAGAAAGCGAGCGTTTCCCGTGGAAAAGATCGAGACGACACTCTCTGTGCCAGATGTCAGTTGCGAGCACTGCGTGAAGACGATCAACGGCGCGCTGGGCGCGGTCGAAGGCGTCGAGCAGGTCAGCGTGGACATCCCCAGCAAGACGGTGCGCCTGACCTACGACGCGAATCAGGTGGGGATGGAGAAGATCGAGGAGGTCCTCGACGAGGCGGGCTATACCGTCGCAAAGTAGCGGCGATGGCGCGCATGGAGGGGCGGCGGGCGCATTGCCTGCCGCCCTTTCGTCTGCCCACCGACAGCGGCGGCGTCAGGCGGAGTGGGCCTCGTCGGGTGCGGCGGGCAGCAGTGAGCTGGCCACCAGCAGCCAGAGCGCGGCGACGATCACGGGCAGGAAGGCCAGCCAGGGCAGGTGGAAGTTGTCCCACAACACGCCGCCGATGTAAGGGCCAACGAAGGTCGCCGTGTAGCTGACGGCGAGGCTGCCGCCCGCCAGCCGCGCGACGTGCGCGCCATGACCGAAGATCGCTGGCAGCGCGAGCGAGAGCGTGAAGACGCCCGCCGAGCAGGCGCCGAGCAGTGAACCCCAGAGCGGCTCCAGCGTCGGCGGCGTCACCAGCCAGCCGATGATCGAGACCAGCGCGACGCTGCCCGCCACCAGGAAGGGCCAGCGTTTGCCCGCGACGCGCTGCGCCACGACCGTCAGCCCGAAGCAGATGGGAAGCTGCGCGGCGTTGAGGGCCGAGAGCGCGATGGGAGTCATGTTGGTCGCGTGGAGCGCCTGATTGTAGTTGGCGATCCAGCCGTTCATGGCGAAATAGATGAGGCTACCACCGCCCATGATCGCGCCCAGCGTCCACGGGCTGACGTGCGGCGCCGGGTGATCCGCTGGCGCGGTGGTGGACGCGGCGCCCATCGTGGCGCTGACTGGAGCGGGGCGCGTGGCGCGCATGGGCGGAGCAGGCGGCGCGAGCCAGAGCCAGAGCAACAGCCCGACTGTCATCGGGGCGGCCCAGACCAGCAGCGCGGCGGGCCAGGCGTTCGCGCCGAACCACCCATGCATTAGCGGGACAGTGAGCGCGGCGGCGAAGGTCTCGCCCAGCGTCAGCCCATCGGTGAAGATGGCTGAGGCCAGGCCGATGCGTGTGGGGAACCACTGCCGCGCCAGCACCGGCACGGAGGTCTGGGCAAGCGCGATGCCTGCCGCCAGCGCCGCCGTAAAGAAGTAGAGCGTGAACGTGGCGGGCCAGACGCTGCGGGCCACTGTGCCAGCCAGCACGAGCGCCAGCCCCAGCGCGACGCTCACGCGCCCGCCCACGCGCCCGGCGATGCGGCCGGCGGGCAAGGCGCCGAGGCCCATCATCAGTGAGGGCAGCGCGGTGAGCAGTCCGGTCTGCCCGTAGTTCAGGCCCAGGTCGTCGTGGATGATCGCCAGCACAGGCGGCACCGAGAGCAGCGGTGTGCGCAGGTTGATCCCCACCAGCAGGATCAGGCCCAGCACGCCAATCCATGTCCACGGCGCCGACGCGCCCAAATCCGTCACCCTGGTCTGTGTGTCGCTGCGCGCCACGGGCGTTCTGCTCCTCTGTTCGCCCACGGCGCCTGCGCAAGCCCAATTGCCGCGATGATCGACCGGTTGCGTCCCACCTCACTATCATACGACGCCTCGCCAGCCCTACGCCGCCCGGCATGCCATAGACAGGCGGCGGCGCGCGGTGTATGCTGTCGCCGTCGGACCGCTCCCCTGCCACGAGCGCGTTGCGGTGAGCGTTGGAGAGGATGAGGGTGTAATGCAGCAGACTCCGCAATCAGCGTCTGGGAACTGGAACGACCCCGTCGCCCTGGACATCGCCTTCCGCGAGTACCAGCTCCTGATGGAGGGGACGGACAAGATCACCGACCGCCGCCAGACCGTCAATACGCTCTTCGTCTCGATCAATGCGTTGTTTCTGACAGGCGTGGGCTACCTGCTCCTGCAATTCTTCCAGCGCAGCCAGTTTGCCGCGATCTTCGTTCTCGGCTTCTTCGTCATCGCAGTCATCATGACGCTCATCAACCGGACGTGGCTCAAGCTGAGCGAGTCGAGCCGCCGCCTGGTGGACCTGCGCATCCGCTACATGAAAAAGCTGGAAGAGGCCATGCGCGCGGGCGGCTACTTCCCCAGTGTGGATGTGCCGCTGATCGGCGACGAGCCGAGCGTGATTGGCGGCGCGAACCCCTACACCACGCGCGGCACGTATACCGTCGAGGATGTGCTCTACAATCCAGAGGCCAGGAAGGTAGCGTTCGGCTTCTCGCGCGCCGAGCAGCGTATCGGGCGGACGTTTACTATCGCCTACTGGGTCGCATTCGTCCTGGCTGTGTTGTATTTCGTGCTGGTGTTGGCGGCGACCTACCTCCCATTCCATATCCCGTACCTCTTTTAGCGGGCGGGTCGCGCAGGGGCGGATGGTTGGCGCGCGAGTTGCGGAGACAGGCGTCAGGCCACCATGGCGTCGCGCCCCTCCGCGCCCGCGCGCGATCCACCGCACCCTGTGATCAACAAGCCAGCGGCGCCCCAGGACAGGCCAGCGCGACGCTCGCTCGCGCGCCGGGAGACTGGCGCGATCGGTCGCCTGTCTGTCCAGCCCTGGGAGCGGACCGATGACCGAAGAACTGCGCCTCATCCTCGACCTGACGATCGCCCTGGCCGCCGCGCTCGTTGGCGGAGCCATCGCCCACCGCCTGCGCCAGAGCGTCATCGTCGGCTATCTCATCGCGGGGATGGTCATCGCCACCGCCGCGCCCGGCCTGATCGGCTCGCTGGCCAATATCCGCGCGCTGGCTGATGTCGGCATCATCTTCCTGATGTTCGCGCTGGGCATCGAGTTCTCGCTGAAAGAGCTGATGCGCGTGCGGGGCGTCGCCATCGTCGGCACGCTGATCCAGATGGGGCTGCTGATCGCGCTGGGGATCGGGCTGGGCGCGCTGCTGGGCTGGCCGCTGGAGCAGGGCCTCTTCTTCGGCGGCGTCATCTCGGTCAGCAGTACGGCGGTCATCCTCAAGACGCTGCTGGACCGTGGCGAGGTCGCCTCACCGCATGGACGCACGCTGCTCGGCATGCTGATCGTCCAGGACCTGCTGGTAGTGCTGCTGATCGTGCTGCTGCCGCAACTCACCACGGCGGGCAGCGGCAATACGCTCGGCGCGGTGGGGATCGCGCTGGTCAAGACGGTCGCCTTCGTCGCGGCGGCCATCTTCCTCGGCGTGCGGGTGGTTCCGCTGGCGATGGCGCGGGTAGCGAGCTTCCGCGTGCCGGAGCTGTTCCTGCTGGCGGCGGTCGCAGTGGCGCTGGGCGTGGCGATGGCGGGCGCGGCGCTGGGCCTCTCGCCCGCGCTGGGAGCGTTCCTCGGCGGGCTGATGCTGACTGAGACGGAGTTCGACCACCGCGTGCTGGCGGAGGTCGCGCCGATGCGCAATGTCTTCGCCACGCTCTTCTTTGTCACGGTCGGCATGCTGATCGATGTGCGCTTCGTCGGCCAGCATCTGCTCGCCGTCGCGGGGCTGGCGTTCTTCATCATCGTGGTGAAGGTCGTGGCGACGCTGGCCGGGCTGGCGCCGTTCCGTCCCGCGACCCGCACGGCGCTCTACACGGCGTTTGGCATGATCCAGTTCGGCGAGTTCAGCTATGTGCTGGCGCAGACCGGGCATGATGTCGGCGCCATCTCGTCAGACTTCAACACGCTGCTGCTGGCGGCCTCGGTCGTGACGATTGTGCTGACGCCCGCCGCGTTCTGGGTGGCGCCGCAGGCCGATGGCGCGCTGGCGCGGCTGCCGTTCGCCCGCCGCTGGGCCGCGCCGACGCTCCGGACGCTGGCCGAGGACGAGGCGCTGAGTGGGCATGTGATCGTGGCGGGCTATGGGCGCGTCGGGCAGCATGTGGCGGAGTCGCTGCGGGCGACGGGCATGCCAGTGATGGTGATCGAGGACGACCTGATGGTGGCGCAGGCGCTGCGGGCGCAGGCGCAGCCGGTGATCTTTGGCGATGCGACAAATTCGCGCATTCTGCTGGCGGCGCGACTGGCCTCGGCGCGGGCGCTGATCGCCTGCCTTCCGGACTCCGGCGCAACCCACACGCTGATCGCCAACGCTCGCCGCCTGCGTCCCGATCTCGTCATGCTCGCACGCATCGCCCGCCGCGAAGACTTCGCCTCGCTCCAGCCCTTCGACGTGCGGATGGTGCTGCCAGAGCATGCGGGCGCGCATCTGCTGCTGGCGCTCAGCGAGCAGGCGCTGGGCCTCCCGGCGAGTGAGGAGGCGCTGGCGGCGATGGATGAATCGGAGGCGCGGCTGGGGTAGCGGCGTGAGGTGGTCGCATGGGCAAGGCGGCAGGCGGCTGGAACCGCGCCTGAAGGGCCATCCGGCCCACAAGGGCGCCGCGCTTCGCTTGCCCGTCGCGGACTCCAGGCGAACCATTTCAGCGCGCGGCGAGCGTGATCGTCTGCCACGCGCGGTAAGGGCGGCGAAGGGACCCGCGACGGCGGGTCTCGTGGCGGCGTCAGCCACCTTCAGGCGCGAATTCATTCGCCAGCTTGCTCACCCAGCGGCGTGAGGTGGACGACGATGTTGCCGCCGAGACGCTGCTCGCGGGCGATGGCGAAGACGCGGCGCAGT
>DASVWQ010000380.1:0-2225 GCA_036393135.1 Ktedonobacterales bacterium | reverse complement strand
TATGATGCGCTCCAGGTCCCGGAGATTTACAGCGGCATTCGCGTCGTCTCGCCGACCAGCATCCGCCTGGCGCACGAGCTAGGCCTCGACGTGCACGTCTGGACGGTGGACGACCGCCCGACGATGGAGCGCTTGCTCGATTGGGGCGTGGATGGCCTGATGAGCGACCGCCCCGATACGCTGGCCGAGGTCTACCGAGCGCGTGGCTGGCGATAAAGCTGGCGATATGGCTGGCGCTGGGGGCGGGCTAGGCGCGTGGCGATACTGGCGCTATGATATGGAGAAAACGCAGCGGAGAGGTGATGTGGGCTGGCGCGGCGGGACTGGACGAAGGAGTTGCGGTTATGGCTATGACAAGGCGATTGGCGCGTACACTGGCGCTGGCGGCAGGCGGTGGCGTTGCGAGCGTTTTGGCGGCCTGCGCGGGGGTCGGCTACTTTGTGGCCCACCGCCTGACCGCGCCGAATCCATCCACCTACATGGATGACTTCACGATGACGCCCTTCGAGACGGGCGTGCCATTCGAGCGGGTTCGCATCCCCGCGCGCACGACGGATCGCTCGCTGGTCGGCTGGTGGTTCCCGCGCCCGGAAACTGACCGCGTTCTCATCGGCTGCACCGGCTATCGGGGCAGCAAGTCCGATCTCATCGGCATTGGCTCGGCGCTCTGGCGCGCGGGCTACAACATTCTGCTCTTCGACTATCATGGGCATGGATCGGCGCACGGCGCGCCCGTGACCCTCGCTTACCGCGAGTTGCAGGACTTCTTCGCCGCGCTGGCCTATGTCCAGCGTCGCCTGCCGGGCGGGCGGATCGGCGTCTTTGGCTTTTCGATGGGCGCCGCTATCGCCATCCTCGGCGCGGCGGAGCGGCCTGAGGTGCGCGCGGTGTTGGCCGATTCGTCCTTCGCCTCGCATACCGCTGTGGTCCGTCACGCGGTCGAGCAGACCATCCATCTGCCAGGCGCGCCGTTCACTGCCATCGCCGACTACTTCCTGGCGCGGCGGGCAGGCTATCGTGGCCGCGACGTGGCGCCTGAGCGGGTGATTGCGCGGATTGCGCCGCGTCCGGTCTTGCTGATTCACGGAACTGACGACGAGATGATCCCCGTGACCCACGCCTATCGCCTCTTCGAGGCCGCCCGCGAGCCGAAGGACCTCTGGATCGCGCCCGCCGCGAACCACTGCGGCGCCTACTTCATCGACCGTCCGGCCTACTGCGAGCGCGCGGCAGCCTTCTTCGACGCGGCGCTGGCGGAGACGTGCGAGGAGACGGTGGAAGCGGCGCGCTAGTCTGCCGCGCCAGGCAGGACATATACGCTGAAGTTCAGGATCGTGCGGTAGCCCAGCGCCTCATAGATGCGATAACCCATCCCGCTGGATTGCAGGATGCTGACGTAGTAGCCGCGCTCTTGGGCCAGCCGCAGCGCCGCCCGTGTCATCTCGGCGCCGACGCCCAGCCTGCGCGCAAATGGCAGCGTAGCGACGTTGTAGACACCTGCCACGCCCGCGCCGAAAAAGAGCGCAGAGGATGCCACGGGCCGACCATCCAATCGCCCCAGGTAGTAGACCCATTGGGGATCGGGACGCATGCTCTGGCGGGCGCCCATCTCCAGCAGCGCGCCGCGCAGCGCATCTGGGGCCCCGAAGACGCGCGTGGAGATTGTGGCCCAGTCCTCCAGCGTTTCGCGAGTCGTGGCGGGCGCGATGGTGAGTCCGGCGGGTGGCGTGTCGTCCGCCGTGGCCAGCGCGCTCAGGTCCAGCGCCATGCCAGGTGTATGGCCATCTTCTTGCAGGCCATGCGCCAGCAGTCGCTCGCCGAGATGCGCCGGGCGCGACAGCGGCCCCACCCACCACATCATCGGCAGCCCGTGCTGTCTGAACGGCTGGATGGCCTCCTCGATCTGCTCGTCCACCGTCTCTGGAGTGAACCGGGCGCAGGCGACACCGTTGAAGAGTGGGAACGGCGCGCCGCAGTTGTAGCGAACCCGCGCGGGGGTCGCGTCCACCTCGCCAGGCCACTCACGCGCGCAGTCGGCGTAGGCCAGGGCGGTGTTCTCCTCCAGCGCCGCGATCAGGCGCGGGTCGTCCAGGTCGCGGATGAACTGGGCGTCGTTCGTTGGCTGGGTCGCCATCTGAGCCACCATCCCATCTGTCCCAGGCCACAAGCGCACGACTGCGCCACGGCCCCAGCGTCTCCGAGATGCGCGGTATACCACACCCGAC
>DASVWQ010000379.1:0-3404 GCA_036393135.1 Ktedonobacterales bacterium | reverse complement strand
CCTGGGCCAGCGCCGTCGCCGTCGCGTTCGCGTGGGTAGAGTTGGAGCCAGTCCCGCCGCTGGGGCGCCCGCGCAGGCTGAAGAGCGTGGCCGCGACGACGATCACGACGAGCGCCACCGCGACGGTGGCGAAGGGAGTCGTCCAGCGGCTCCAGCCGAGGCGCGTGTCGGAGCCGCGCAGCGAGGGGGTGGCAGGCTTACGGGCGGGCGCGCTCGTTCCGGCGCCACGCGAGGATGGTGTGGGTCGCTCGCGATCGTTCATCGGGTCCTTTCCTCTCGTCTCCTCGAAATCACCAAGGTAGCGCACGCTGCGAATCGCGTCATGCGTGGTCTGGGTGGCCCAGCGTGGCGGCGCTGGCTCGCTGGTGGCGCCGATGGCCGCGAGCAGGTCCGCCGTGCGGAAGGACGCCGGAGCGGCGGCCCCGAAGGTGGCGCGCAGGTTGGCGGCGAGGCGCGCATCGGCGGCCTGGTCAGCCTGGCAGCGCGGGCAGATCGCCAGATGCGCCAGCGCGGCGGCGCGCTCGGCGGTGTCGAGGTCGGGCGCATCGAGCATCGCCAGCGTCGCCGCGAACCGTGCGCAGGCGGCGCGTGAGGCGTCCTCACGCTCACTCATCGCCGTCGCTCCTTTCCACAGGCGTCCTGCCGTCCGCATCCTCCGGCGGGTTCTGCTGGAGATAGACCGCGCGCAGGCGTCGGCGGGCGCGCGAGAGGCGTTGGGCCACGGCGTCGGTCGTCACGCCGAGGATCGCGGCCGCCTCCGCCGCGCTAAAGCCCTGCGCCACCCGCAGTAGCAGGCATGCCGCGTCATCGGGGGCCAGCCGCGCCAGCGCCGCCCGCAGCGCCTCGGCCTCGGCGATCCGCTGCTCGAAACGCGCTCCACTGTCGGCCAGCGTGGCAGTTGGCGCGGCGTCGCCCATCGCATCGTCGCCAGCGCCCGCCCGGTCGAGCGAGGTCCAGCGGATGACACTGCGCCGCCGCAGCAGCGAGATGGCGCGGTGATAAGCCGCCTGGAAGAGCCAGCGTCGCCGCTCCTCGGCGTCGTGGGCGGTGGTCCACGGCGGGTCGCCCGCCTGGGTTGCGCGCCAGGCCGCGTGGAAGGTGTCCTGGGTGAGGTCACGCGCCTGCTCAGCATCGCCAAGCAGCCCGCGCAGGAAGGCGTGCAGCGCCGCCTGCCGCTCGTCCACCATCGCGGTGAAGGCAGCCAGCGAGAGCGGCGCCGTCATCGACGCCGCCGAATCGCGCGGGGAGCGCTCACGCATCTCGCCTCCTCGTCCCGCTTCGCTCTGCCGGAGGCGCGCCAGCGCGCCCCACTATCATGTACAGCGCGCGAGGGGGTGAAAACTTGACAGGCAATTTGCGGCGCAGGCGAGCGGATGTGCGAGAGGTGGCGCGACCTCATTCCCAGCGCTGCCCCGTTCGCCCGCGAGGTCCCCCCTCCCACGGGGAGAGGGGGAGTTCAAGATCCCCCTTATATCGAAGGGGAAGTGTCTATCATAGGGGAGAGGAGCGCGATAGACCGTTCCCCCTCAGGTCCCGCAGGTGCGGGGAGCCCGTAGGAGCGCCGAGATCGTCGCGCTGGCGGGCTACGCCCCGGCGCCAACCCGAACAGGCGCCAGGAGCCGCGCGGGGCGCTGGCGGCGGCCAAACCCACGAACGTGGCGGTCGTGGCCTGTCTACACACGTTGCTGACGCTCCTGAACGCGCTGCGCAAGCGCCAGATCGGCCAGGCAGTCAGCGCTGGCTGCCTGGCCGATCTGGTTCACGACCGTCGCTCTCCTCGCGGGAGCGGGAGAGAGAGGGTGAGGTCGAAGCGTGGGCTAGCGCGCGGCTGCCAGCTTCAGCGACTTGGTGAAGTTGGAGGCCATCGTGTCGAACTCGTCGCTGTTGTACTCCTCCAGCTTGCCCGCGTCGCAGAGCAGCGCGATCTCCGGGTCGATGGGGAGCTGGGCCAGCAGCGGCGCGCCCGTCATCGCGACCAGCTCGGCGCCGTTGCTGGGGCCGAACAACTCGTTACGCGAGCCATCGGGCATCGTCAGGTAGGCCATGTTTTCGACCAGGCCAATGACCTTGCCCTTGAGCGTCTGCACCATCTTGATGCACTTGATGACGATCTCGGTGGCGAGCATCTGCGGCGACGAGACGATCACCACGCCATCCACCGGTAGCGACTGCATGACCGTCATCGCCTCGTCGGAGGTGCCAGGTGGCAGGTCCACCAGCAGGAAGTCCAGCTTGCCCCAGTCCACATCGCTGTAGAACTGCTTGATGGCGCTGGAGATCATTGGACCGCGCCAGACAACGGGATCGGTGCTGTCGGGCAGGAACATGTTCATCGAGACGACTTTGACGCCACCGATGGAGCGCAGCGGGTCGATGCCGCCCTCGCTCTTGCTGGGTGTCCCGCGCACGCCAAACTCCTTGGCGATGCTGGGTCCGGTGATGTCGCCGTCGAGGATGCCAACCTTCAGCCCCTGCCGCTGGAGCGCGATGGCGATCAGGCCGGTGACGAGCGACTTGCCGACGCCGCCCTTGCCACTCATGATGGCGATGATGTGGCGGATGCCTGTGTCGCTCGCGCCCTGCTTCATGATATTCAGCGGGATGCCGCGCCCGACGGGGGCCTTGGTGGCGGGCTTGACGCCCACAGCCTCCTGCCCGTTCGCCACGAGGTTCAGATCGTTGAGCAGCGCATCGACCGCCAGCCGGTGCGTGCGCGCGCCCTGCGCCACGGTCTCGCGGGCGGCGACCTGACAGGCTGTGCAGGGCAGCCCATGCCCCTGAAATACTTTGGCCGTCTGCGGATACTTGGTCACCACAGTAGAAATGACCATGTCCGCTGTAATCTCAACCGCCATGTGTCTCCCCTGGCAGTGTTCCAGTATGCGCCAAGCGCCGGACTAATTCCGACTTGCCAGCTAGGATTATAGCACGCGCCGACTGCCCGGCGGGAGACGTTTCTCACATTGCCCAGGCGACAGGGATGGCATGCGGTGGGCTGAACGGCGCGCCAGCCATAGCGCAGCCCGGGTTTTCCGCTACGACGAAGGGATGATGATGTCCTCGCCACCAGCGCAGCCTCGCACATGTAAACCGTCCGCCTGCCACATGGCGCCGACGCAGCGGTTCGTTCCTGAGTACCCGCGCCCTGAAGTATCGCCTTGCCATGCGTTCGCTAACCCACAGCCCGCCAGTCGTCCCTCGGCTGGCTCGACCACAAAGGTGTCCGTCGTGAATGAGTCAATGGCGCCTGTTGTGTACGCAAGGGTGACCGGCTGGCAACGCGCATAGCCATTCATGAAGCAGTCTTCCGCTTGCCGCATAGTCGCAGAGCCGATGATTTGCCTTGGCGGTTGGTTATTCACAGCTACGACCTGGCCACATCGCTGGGCCTGCCGTTGCCAGAT
>DASVWQ010000378.1:0-14499 GCA_036393135.1 Ktedonobacterales bacterium | reverse complement strand
TCACGGCGCCTGTCCTGCGGCTGCCGACGATCCAGGATGTCTGGCGGGCGCAAGAGGTCGTGCGCCCGCACATCTACCACACGCCGCTGCTGCCCTCGCGCACACTGGGGCAGATGTCTGGCGCGAAGGTCTATCTGAAGGCCGAGAACCTCCAGCGCTCCGGCTCCTTCAAGGTGCGCGGCGCCACCTACAAGCTTTCACGGCTGAGCGCGGCGGAGCGGGCGCACGGCGTCATCGCGGCCTCGGCGGGCAACCACGCGCAGGGCGTGGCCATCGCAGCGGCGACGCTCGGCGTGGCCTGCACCATCGTCATGCCCACCACCGCGCCGCTGGCCAAGATCACCGCGACGGAGAGCTACGGCGCGAAGGTCGTCCTCTACGGCCCAGGCTACAACGAGGCCTACGAGCGGGCGCGCGAACTGGAGGCCGAGACAGGCGCCATCTACATCCACGCCTTCGACGACCCCGACATCATCGCCGGCCAGGGTACCGTCGGGCTGGAGATTCTCAGCGACCTGCCCGATGTCGAGGCGATAGTCATCGCGCTGGGTGGCGGCGGCCTGATCTCTGGCGTTGCGACCGTCATCAAGGCGCTCAAACCCGATGTGCGCATCTACGGCGTGGAGGCGGCGGGCGCGCCCGCCATGCGCCGCTCGCTCGACGCTGGCCATCTGGTCAAGCTGGATGAGGCTAGCACCATCGCCGATGGCATCTCGGTGAAGCGCTGCGGCGACTACACCTTCTCCATCACCCGCGATCTGGTGGACGACGTGGTGACAGTGGAGGAGGATGAGATCATCCGCACGGTGCTGCTGTTGATGGAACGCTGCAAGCTGGTGGTGGAGGGCGCGGGCGCGGCGGGAGTGGCGGCGCTGCTCAGCGGCAAGCTACCCGTCCGGGGCCTGCGCACGGTGGCGCTGCTCAGTGGTGGCAACATCGACATGACGCTGGTTGGGCGCTTCATCGCCCATGGTCTGGCGATTCAGGGGCGCTACCTCTCGCTGCGCGTGATGATTCCCGACCGTCCCGGCCAATTACTGCGGCTGCTCAGCGTGATCGCCGAGCAGAACGTCAATGTGCTGGATGTCTCGCACCACCGCGCCGCGCCCACCGCGCCTGTCCAGCAGGTCGAGGTCTCACTGGTGCTGGAGACGCGCGACCGCGCCCACTGTGACTACCTGATCCAGCTCCTCCACGAGCGTGGCTTCATGGCCCAGGAGGAGGCGCCGATCTTCGCGCCAGACGCGCTGCCGATGGCCTAGCTGGCGGCCAGGCTCCGCGCGGCTAGATGGCGACGCGGGCTACGGCGTCGAGGGCGTGACGCAGCTCCCAGGCGAGGGCATCGACGGCGGCGGGCGTATAGGCTCCCGGCGGCGGCTCGGTGTCGGCAACTGGCCGGAGCTGCGCGATAGCCTTCGCGTAGCCAGGGATGCCACGTGTGGCGGGCGCGTCAATGATGAGCCGGGAGGTGGTCCAGTAGAGCGCCGCGCAGCCACGGATATCGCCACTGTTGTAGCGCGGCGCGCCCACGCTGATCGCCAGGCTGACGAGCGCGTAGATGTCTTGCAACGTGCCGAATCCAGTCACTTCCGGCATGTCCGAGACGCAGAGCAGACGGCGGCGCGTCTGTTCCGCTGGCAATGCGTCCAGCGCATCCACCAGCAGTCGCTGTTGTGGATCGCAGAGCGCCACAATCAGCCGCTCCCAGGCGGGCTGTGGGTCATCGTCGGCGCAAGCCAGGCGTAGCGCCGCCATCGCCATCTCATAGACGCATGCCTGCGCGTCGGACTGCCCTGAATGCCTGAGGTCCCGCGCCCGCTCGTCGGCGTCACGGATGATAAGCTTGACCGTAGTGATGCGCATTGTCGCTCCCGCCCTCAACCCTGAAAAATCCTATACCCCGTAGCGGAAGCGCGCGACTTCGCTCCCGACTCGCGGTCGTCCAACGCCGCGTATGCTCGTATTCTAGCAAGTGGCTGACGCCATTGCCAGTGCAAATGCAAATGGATAGAGCAAGGCAATACGCATGAACTCGCCGCCGCCTTCCAGGTAGGCGAGCCGAAACGCGTGCTAGCCGATCAGTACGGCACAGGCCTGTCGAGCATGAAGCGGCGACCGCAGAGGTATGGGGCACCGGGCCAGCAACGCAGCCGACAATATTGAGTGACGTTAGCGCCTAACATTGGACTGAGTCGCGTCGCGCCGTTCGCCCCCAGCCTCACCTGAGCGTGATACTTCAGAAATTTTGACCAGAGATCTGGCAGGTCTTGACTAATCGCTCAATCAAGTGTACCATCTTGCTTGAACGATCAATCAAGAAGTGAAGGCAACCAATGCAGCACGATGACAACTACGCTCAGCGCGAGAGTCCAGCCGACCGTTCGCCCAGCCCTAGCGATAGCGCGATAACAGAGCCTGAGGGAGCAGACCGGCGCCGTCAGATATTGGACGCTGCCTTTGATGAGTTCGCTGAGCATGGCTTCCGAGGCGCCACCATTAAGCGTATCGCACAGCGGGCCAGGCTCAAGTCACAGGCGCTCATCTACTGGTACTTCCCCGCCAAGGAAGCGCTGTTCGAGGCGGTGCTCGGCCAGCAATTGCCGATCATGCAGATGGTGCTGGATCCGGCGCCACTGCTCGACAAGCCACCTGAGGAAGTGCTGCCGCGGCTGGCGCGGGCCTATCTCACCACCGCCGACCGTCCCGGCGCGCCACGTCTCGTGCGTCTGCTCGCCCCGGAACTGATCCGGCGGCCGGAAGTGGCCGACACAGTGGGTAGCCTCGTGATCACCAAGATCCTCGACTTCATCAAGACCTATCTCACCCACCAAGTCGAGCTGGGTCGCCTGCGACCGCATGACGAGCGCGCCAGCGCTCGCGCCTTCATCGGCATGCTATTGCCACAACTGGGCGGCAAATTGTTCCTGCCAGCCCTGCGCGTCGATGGTCCGACCGACGACGAATATATCGCCGCGCTGGTCGGCATCTTTCTGCGTGGCCTACAACTCGTTGAGAGGTCTGACCGATGAACGTATCCACCTCCTCCACCTCCTCCACTTCCGCCGCGAGTCCGCTGATCTGCTGGATACAGACCACTGATGACGCGCCACTCGCCCTTGTTGGCGGCAAAGGCGCTAACCTGGTGCGACTGGCGCGGGCAGGCTTTCCGGTACCCGACGGCTTTATTATCACCACTGCGGCGTACCGCGCCTTCGTCACGACCGAGAGAATCGGGCAGGCCCAAATAGACCCCGCTCAGTTGCAGACACGTATCTCCGCTGCCCCGATTTCGGCGGACCTCGGCGCCCAAATCCTGGCGGCCTTCGACAAGTTAGGCGCGCCTACGGTAGCCGTCCGCTCATCGGGTACGGCTGAAGACCTCGCCAGCGCCTCCTTCGCTGGGCAGCACGATACCTTCCTCGACGTGTCTGGAGCCGAAGCGCTCCTAACCGCTGTGCGAGCCTGCTGGGCCTCGCTGTGGTCGCCGCGTGCTGTCGCCTACCGTCGTGAGCATGGCTGGGGCGATGGCAACGAATATGATCCTGATCTGGCGCTCGCTGTGGTAGTGCAGCGCATGATCCCATCCGATGCGGCAGGGGTCGTCTTCACCGCGAATCCGCTCACGGGCGACCGCGCCGAGACAGTAATTAGCGCCGTGCGCGGGCTCGGCGAGCGACTCGTCTCTGGGCAGGGGCAAGCCGATGAGTGGGTGGTCCGCAGCGAGCAGGCGACGCATCGTCGAAACGTCGAAGGCGCCCTCGATGCTACCCAGGCGCTGGCCGTGGCACAACTGGCACGCCAGATCACCGACGCGTTCGGCAGCCCGCAGGACATCGAGTGGGCGTTCAGCGGCGGTGACCTGTTCGCACTCCAGGCCCGTCCGATAACCGCCCTTCCTGAGCCGATCAGTTGGCGCACGCCCACCAAGGGCGGCTGGATGCGCAATTTCCGTCTGGGCGAATGGCTTCCCGAACCGGTGACACCACTCTTCGCCAGTTGGCCACTCCACCAAATCGAGGCAGGCGAAGTGGCGGCTGAAGCTCGCGACTTCGGCCTGCGGTTGCGCCCGCCGCACCACATACTGGTCAACGGCTGGTATTTCACATCGGCCCAGGGCGGCGTGATGTCGCCGACAAATGTAGCCAGCGCCCTGTTGCGTCACCCGCGTCGCATCGCGGCGTTCATCCTGAGTGTCTTCCGTCCAGAGTTGGGCGAGCGAACGCTGTTCGCCCCGCAGATCGAGGAGTGGCGGAAACGCCTGCTTCCAGCCTATCAACGCCTGGTAGCAAATTGGCAATCTCAGGTTGAGACAGCTACGCCAGCTGAGTTGGCCCGCCTCGTAGACCAGATCGCGACTACCGCTGGGACATATCTGTGGTCGTTCAGCGTCATCGGCGGCAACGCCTGGAAGGTTGAGCGGAGCCTGGCCCGGTTCTATCGGCGGTATCTAGTCGCTATTGTAGGGCGGAGCCACCAAGAATTGCTGCGCGGGCTAACCCCACCGACGCCCCAACCACCGCCGCACGCCGTCCAGAGTCTGGATTGGATTCAGCCAACCGCAGGCGAGCGCATCCACACCGCCGCAGGAACAGCCGACGAGTCGGCAGCACGGTATCGCCGACTCCAGGAGGAGCGCCAGGCCGCCGAGCAGGCCTGTCGGAATGCCCTGGCTGATCGCCTGCGGCTGCGGCGCCGCTTCGACCGGTTATCAGCGCTTGCTCAACGCTATGCTGTGATACGCGAAGAACAGGCGGCGTGGTTCACCCTGGGTTGGCCCGTGATGCGACGGGCAGCCCTCCGTTTGGGCGAGGAGTTACGGAGTCGGGGCGCAATCGAGCGAGTCGAGGACATCTTGTTCCTCACCCGAACCGAAGTCGCGGAGGAGTTGCAGACCAATGGCTCAGTGCGCCAAGCGCACGAGAGCGCCAACCTGCGCGGAGTAGTGGTGGCGCGGCAGCAAGAGTGGCAGCGCCAGCGGCGGCTCACTCCACCGCTCACGCTCGGCAAGCCAGCCGGCGCCCAGCTTATCGCACGCACGGTCGAGACGATGCGCGTCCCACATGGCCATCATGACCCGAGCGCCACACTGCTCACAGGCATGCCGGCAAGCCCGGGTCGCGCCAGCGGCCCGGCGCGTATCGTTCGGGGACCGGAGGACTTCGATCGATTCGAGGCGGGAGAGGTACTCGTGGCGCAAGTGACGGCGCCCGCCTGGACCCCACTTTTCGAGCGCGCCGCGGCGGTCATCACCGACGGCGGCAGCGTGGCCGCCCATGCTTCGCTCGTCGCCCGCGAGTATGGCATTCCTGCTGTAGTCGGCGTCGGCGACGCTACAGCCCAGTTGCACGACGGTCAGCGGGTCACTGTGGACGGGAGCGCAGGCGTCGTCGAGGTCACGCCATGAGCGCAATAACCGCCCAGCGCTCTACATAATTGGTGGTTATTGGCGGACCCCGGCACTATGCTGGAGGAAGAATGACACAATGACGCCCTACACGCTCGCGCTCTTTATCCACATCATCGGCGCCATCGGCGTCTTCATTGGGGTGAGTACCTGGCTGTTCGTAGCTGTGGCGCTGCGGCGGGCGCGCCAGGTAGCCCAGATCCGCACTCTGAGCAGCCTCATCCAGCCAACGGGAATCCTGACCATTGCCAGCCTGTTGCTCCTCGGCGTCGCTGGATTCTACATGACGCTGACTGTCTGGGGTGGGCAAGCCGCCTGGATCATTGTGGCCACCATCAGCTTCGCGCTCCTCGCCCCAGTCGGCGCGCTCTTGATCGACCCTCGCCTCCGGGCTGTTAGTACATTGGCCGCGGCAGCCCCGGACGGCGCGTTACCTACGGCGCTAGCGACACGTATCCGTGATCCGCTCATCGGGGTCGGGTTGTGTGTCTATGTTGGCGTATTGCTCGGCATCGTCTTCCTCATGACCAACAAGCCGCCCCTGGCGACTTCCATAGGCGTGATGGTTGTGGCGACGACACTTGGACTGGTCGCTGGCGTGCTGAATCTGGTCGGCAGCCGCCGACCGGCGGGATGACCAGGGAGATACTGGAAGTAGAAGCGATGTTTCTACCAGGTTGTCGACGACCGTAGCCACGCGGCTCCCTATTCCGAATGCGCGCAGAGAGACGACGTACACTCACGGCCCCCAAAGAGAGTCTTACACAAACCAAGGGCGATACTTGAGTTTGAACTTCAAGTATCGCCCTTGACAAGCTAACAGAAGTGGTCGGGGCGAGAGGATTTGAACCTCCGACCTCCACAACCCCATTGTGGCGCGCTACCAGGCTGCGCTACGCCCCGATGCCTCGTCACGATAACACAGCGAGCGCCGCACAGTCAAGTTTTGCCGCGCCACGCCTTCCGCTGAGGGCATACAATGGAGGCGCCACGAGTGGAGTTCGCTGAGCGAGAAAGGCGCCCGTGATGGCTGAGCGTGACCTGCGGCCCTGGCTGACCGCAACCGAGGCGACGCGCGTAGATGAACTGTTGGCAGGCTACGCCGCGCTGGAGCCGGAGCGCGCCGCCGAGCGTGTCATCGCCTATGCCCAGCGCAGCGATGTCGTCTACGACGAGCAATCCATCGTCCTCTACGCTGGCACGAACATCATGGACCCCAAAGCGCGGGCCGTGCAGGCGGGCAGCCTGGGCAGCCGTCCCAGCCTGGGTTATCCCGGCGCCAAGTATGAGACCGGCCTCGAGGACGCGGAGGGCGTCGAGGTCGGCTGCCTGGCGCTGAGCCGGGCGGTCTTCGCCGCGCCCTACGTCGAGTTTCGGGTAGCGAGCGGCTCGCTGGCTAATCTCTACGCCTTCATGGCGCTCGCAAGACCTGGCGATACCATCCTCGCGCTGCCCACCAGCGCCGCCGGCCACGCCACCCACCGCGAGACTGGCGCCGCCGGACTCTATGGCCTGCGCATCGTGGACATCCCCTGGGACGCCGAGCGGATGACGGTGGACATCGCTGCGCTGGCCGAGGTCGCCCGCCGCGAGCGCCCGCGCATCATCCTGCTGGGTGGTAGTCTCGTCCTCTTCCCCTATCCCGTGCGCGAGGCCCGCGCCATCGCCGACGAGGTGGGCGCGACGCTGATGTACGACGCGGCCCATGTCTCCGCGCTCATCACGGTGGCGGGCGCGCCGCGCTTCCAGAGTCCGCTGGACGAGGGCGCTGAGGTCGTCACCTTCTCCACCTACAAATCGCTCGGTGGCCCCTCTGGCGGCATGCTGCTGACCAGCGATCCGGCGCTGGCCGAGCGCATCGAGCGCATCGCCTATCCCGGCCTGACCGCCAATTTCGATGATGGCCGCATCGCCGCGCTGGCCATTACGCTGGCAGGCTTCAGCCGCTACGGCGAGGCGTATGTCGCGGCGATGTTGGCGAATGGCCAGGCGCTCGCCACGGCGCTTGCCGCCGAGGGGCTGCCTGTCGTCGCCGCCGCGCGCGGCTATACCACCACCCACCACATCGCCCTGGACGCGCGCCCTTTCGGCGGAGGCGACCACGCCGCGGGGAGTGGCTAAGATAGCGGGCGAGTGGTAAAGTGGCAGGCATGGAAGAGATCATTGCGTGTCCCGACTGCGCGCAGACGACCCGGCAACTGCGGGTCGGGCGCAACCGCTCGGGTAGTCAACGCTATCGCTGCGTGTTCTGCCAGCGCAAGTACACGCCCCAGCCCACGCGGCACGGCTATGACGATGCACTGCGCCGTCAGGCGATCGAGTGGTACGTCGACGGGATGGGCCTGCGCCGTATCGCCCGCCACCTGGGCGTGGTCCATCAAACGGTGGCCAACTGGGTCGCCGCCCACGTCGCCACGCTGCCCGACGCGCCACCGATCCCGCCCACCGACGCCCAGCAGCCGCTGGCGGTGGTCGAACTCGACGAGCTCTATACCTTCGACGGGCAAAAAAACAGCGGGTCTACCTCATCACGCAGGTAGACCGCGCGACGCGCTGCATCATCGCCTACGACGTCGCGTACGACCGCGAGCCCGAGCGGCTGCAAGCGCTGCTCAACACGGCGCCTGTGGCGCGCCAGTATTACTCAGATCAGATGGCAGGGTACATCAACCTGGTCTACTATCCTGGCCGACACACGGCGCTGCCCAACAAGAGCCAGACCTACTCGGTCGAAGGCGGCAACGCCGAGTTGCGGCATTACCTGGGGCGGCTGGTGCGGCGCTCACGTTGCTTTACCCGCTCGCTGCGGGCGCTGCGGGATGCGGTCAAGCTCTTCGTCTACGCCTGGAACCGCCGCCAACTCTTCCATCGCGCCCATCCCAAGTACCCCGCCCATGTGTTTCAGTTCGCCTACCCGCCTTCATAGCCACTCCCCGCCGCGCGCGCCCTTGCGCAGTGCGCCATCCACTCCAGCGGCATCGGCCTGCCCGGCGTGGAGCTCCCCGGCGACTACAACGGCCTGCGCATCGGCGTGCAGGAGGTCACGCGCTGGGGCATGCGGCCAGACGAGATGCGCATGATCGCAGGCCTGGTGGCCGATAGCCTGCTCCAGCGCCGCCCCGCGAGCGCCATTGGCGACGATGCGCGCACGCTCAAAGCCGGATTCCAGCGGGTGAAGTTCGCGCTACCGTAGCGGTCAGGGCGTGGCGCTCGCCGTCGGCGCCGCCGTAGGCGATGCGGCGCTCGTCGCGGTTGGCGTCGGCGTGGGCGAGAGCAGCGCATAGCCCCAATTGAGCATGCTCGTAGCATTGGTGAAGCGCTCGTTCTCAACCGGCTCGCCCAGCACGACACCCAGCAACGTGCCAGCCGGACGCCTCACCAGGAAGACCAGGCAATAGCCCGCGCCGCCGGTATAGCCCGTCTTCACGCCAATCGCGCCGCTATAGGCGAAGGGCAGACCTGGCAGCAGATTGTTCGTGTTGTCGAGATGGAAGGTGTGGTGCGTAGCGGTCGCCGGAAGGGTGATCTTCGGCGTCTGGACAATCTGCGCGAAGGTCGGGCTTTGCAGCGCGAAGGCGGTCAGGCGGATCAGGTCGCTGGCGGAGGTATAGTGGCCCGGCTGATCGAGGCCATGCGGGTTGGCGTAGTGGGTATGGCCGAGGCCCAGCAGCGCCGCCTCCAGGTTCATCAGCGCGACGAAGCGCTCTTGCGACCCGGCGATGCCATCGGCGATGGCGACGGCGGCGTCATCGCCTGAGGGCAGCATCAGGCAGTAGAGCAACTCTTTGAGGGTCAGCTTCTCGCCGAGATTCAGTCCCGCGATGCTCGTGCCATCGAACTCGATAGCGTAGGCGTCTGGCCCGACGGTAATCTCCTGGTTGAGGTTGCCATAGGTCAGCGCCACCACCGCCGTCATGATCTTGGTCGTGCTGGCCATCGGCAGCGAGGTGTCGGGCGCGAGTGAGAGCAGTGTCTGCCCGGTGGTCAGGTCGTAGAGTTCCGCCGCCTTCGCCGTGAGCGTGGGGGCGGGCGGCGCCGTGACGCCCGCCGGGGGAAAGATCGCCGCGGTCGCGCTGGGCGTCACGGTATCCGTCGCGGTCGCGGGGATGGTCACGGTGGGCGTCGGGTCGCGCGGGGCGAGCGCGCTGGCGGTAGGTGGCCGCAGCGACCACGCGCAGAGCAGCGCGCCCACCGCGAGCGCCAGCAGCGCCATCCGCCCGCGAGCCATCCACAAACGCTTCACGCTTCCCACAGCGACGCTGTCCCTTCATGCTGTCCGACGACCCTGCGCTGCCAGTATCCGCTGCCATTATCGCATGCGTGGCCAGACCCCACCGCTTGCCCGCTCGCGCGCCTACCGCATCACAACCGCGTGCCGACCAGGCAGAGCATCGGCGTTGTCATCGCCAGCTCGCCGCCATTGACCTGCATGCGCGCCGTCAGCCGCCGCTCGACCTCATTGAAGACCAGGCGGCGTACCGTCAGGTCGGAAATGATCGAGCGCCAGCCTAGCATGTAGGTGGTCTGGATCAGCGGCGACCGCAGGAAGGCCAGCGGCGAGGGGAAACGCAGCGTGAAGGTGTCCGTTACCTCACGCATGACCTGGAAACCTGCGCGCTCCATCTGTGTCCGCGCGTCGGCTACCGTCGGACGCAGGGCGATCTGCTGGGCGAGCTTGCGCTGGTAGTCGCCCAGTTTCAGGTCGCGCAGGGTCAGGTAATAGATGTCGAGGAACTCGCGCATCGCGGATTGGAGCGGCAGCGTCAGCAGGATGTGGCCGCCCGGTCGCAGCAGCCGCCACATCGCCCCCAGCGCTCCGGTGCGGTCGGCGAAACTGGTCAGGCCCAGGTTGCAGGTGATGGCGTCGAAGGCGTTCTCCGGCAACCCGCTCTCCATCACGTCGGCGACGAGGAAGGCCACATTGCGCAGCCAGGCGTCGCGCGCCTTGCGCGTAGCCACGCTGACGGCCTCCTCCCAGATGTCGATGCCGGCGAGGTCGCAGTCCTGCCCGATGTACTGCGCCAACTCCAGCGTTGGATAGCCCGTACCACAGGCGACATCCAGCCCCTGCCAGCCGTTCTGGCGCGGCAGCGTGAGGAATGCGCTGAGCAGCAGCCGCCCGAACGGCTCCGACCACTGCGGGGCGATCAGCGCGTCGTATAGCTCAGCGAATCCCGGCTCGCGAATGTCGTAGGTGACGGTGAGATAGTCTTCGGTATCGGCGCGCGCGCTGAGAGCGAGCGCGGTGGGGCTGAGCGTCGCGCCACTCGCGCCAGGCAGACCCGCCACTGCGGGATCGGGCAGGTCGATGCCGCCCTGCGCGCCCGGCCCCATCCACCGCAGCGCGCCCATACGCCCCGTATAGCCCAGACGGGCGCGTGAGGGGTCCCAGTCGTCCCAGTCATCGGCGGAGCCTAGCGAGCCAAGCGGCGGCACGCGATTATCGAATGACCCCACGAGAAGCCTCCGCCCTCAGTTCACTCCTGGTTCAGAGCGCCACGCGACCGGCAGCGACACGCCCAGGCCCGTCTTGGTCGGAACGGGCGTCTTGGGCTTGGCGGTTGGCGTGCTGGCGCCGGGAATCTTGGCGAAGACGCCGAACTTGATGGTCTGCGCCAGATAGGGGTCGGTTGCCGAGTCGCTGGTGTCCGAGGCCGGGCGATCCCAGTAGATGCGCACCATGCCTACGCCTGTCTGGTAATAGGGCAGCGCACAATAGCCGTGGAAATTGCTCGTCTTGCTCGGCGGCAATGGCGACTCGGTGCCGCTCTTGAGCTTGTAGTCAATGCCATCCAGGAACCAGGTGCACGAGAGGGTATTGGTGGTCTTTTGCGAGGCGCCGACGATGTTCGCGACGACATAGACTGTCGAGTTGACCTGGAAATAGGAGCTGATGTCCACTGGATTGTAGTTGTTGTCGATGCCATGCGCAGTCACGGCTGAGGTGATGACCTTGGCGGCTGGCCCTGGGGTGGAGATGGGCATCGCGGGAACCTGGCTCATGTCCACCGTTGGCGAGGCGGCCACGATGTGCAGCGGACCGCTCAGCACCTTGGCAAGCTGGCGCTGGCCGAGGAAGCCCAGCCCCGCGCAGACACCCACCGTCACCAGCAGGATGCTCAGCATGCCGCTAATCACACGTCCGGAGCTGAGGCGGCGCTTGCGCTTTGGCGTGGTCGCGGGGATGTAGGCCGGGCGGCGCATGCCGATGGCCCGCTCCTCCTCATCGGTCTGCGGGAAGCCAGGCACGCCAGCCATCATCCCGCCTTCGACCGAGGGCGGCATCGTCTCGTTATACTGCGCCAGCGCCCGCGAGGGGTCCACGCCGCCATACTCGCCGGAAGGGGAGCGATAGCCGGGGCGGCTGTTGGATGGCGGGGCGTAGTTGTTGTAGCCCTCATCGTCCCAACTATCGCCGCTGCCACCGCGCCGCCCGCCGCGACTCAGCAGGCCGCCGCCACTGCCGCTGGAGCTGCCCCAATCCGCGCCAGAGCCGCGCCGAGAGCCACTGGAACCTGGCTGCGAGCGTCCGCGCATTCCGGAGCCGCTCGCGCCTCCCCGCGACGTGAGGCGGGGCGGCGGGGCGTCACATTCCGGACACGGCCCCGTGCGAGGACGCGGCGCGCCACACTGGTCACATTCCATTGACTCACACCTCTCCTGGTCGCGTAGCCGAAGTCGCCCCACATCGCGGGGGCAGGCGCCTGTTCAGGGCCACCAGCCCAGCATACACAGCGCGCTCAGGAGGGTCAAGAAAGCCCCCCATCGGTAGGAGCATTGGGAGCGCCGCGCGCCTGTTGTTCCGCCGAAAGGAGCCTGCCGTTGCCGCCCTCACACCAGCGTGTTACCATCGTGGGGGAGTGAGCAGGAGCAGCGCACGGCGCTCAGAGATCGGAGTCGCGGCATGGGAGACACGCGCTACTGGCTCGACCAGCAGGCCATCGAACGCCTCGCGCAACATATCCCTTTCGAGACGGATCCAGCCACCAAGTCTGAGTTGATCGAGATGCTGCGCGCCATCATCATCCGCTGCGGCTCCCGCATCGACCGCGCCGCATTCGGCTTCGAGGCCACCCAGGAGCTTCAGCGCCTCGGCCTGTATGACCGCCTCGGCGGCGTCTGAGCCTCCCTGCCCATCTGGCTGGCTCGCTCAGCCCAACATCCAGCCATTCGCGCCGCCGCTTAGCGAGATCGTTCCCGCGCTGCTCACGCGATAGACCTGCGCGCCCGTCACCGCCGCCACGTCCGCGTCGCTGTCCCACATCTGCTGGATCGCAGGCGCTGGACTTTTCGCGGCGGGCGCAGGCGTGTCGCAGAGGATAATCGCACGCGGGTGGGCCAGCCGCAGCACATCGCCCAGCGGCCCGCTGAGATCGAGACGCGCCCCCGGCGTGACATCCAGAATGACGACATCGGCGTCCAGCCGCTCGCCTGAACCTGCCAGCGCATCCAGCGCGTAGGCGTCCGCCGCGCCCAGCAGCAGCGCCCGCAGCCCCGGCGTATCTAGCCGCAGGATCAGGTCATCGCTGGCGCTGGTATCGCCTTGATTCGGCGGATAGAGCGTCTGCGGCGGGCCAAGCGCCGTCAGCGTCGTCCCCGCGGCCAGCGTGATCACATCGTCGGCGCGCGCCTGCTGGCGAACGGCGCCCGCGCTGCGCATCGCGTCCAGCCAGGCGAGATACTCGGCAGTCGGATGCGCCGCCCCCGCGTCGATGGCATGGGCGATGGTGTAGTGGCTGGCGAGGTCTTCCAGCCCGCGCGCGTCGCCTGCCCGCGTGTCGGTCAGCGCCACGAGGTCGATCTTCCGCGCCCAGAAGGGCAGCCGCGCCGCTAGCGCCTCCTCCAGCGCGGGTCCGCTCGGCCCGCCGTCCACCAGCGCCGTCGTCCCATCGGGCAGGCGAATGAGGATAGCCGCGCCGCCCGGACCAACATCCAGCGCGTCGAGATGAGCGCTCTGGCGGGCCGCCATCGCAGGCGCGCTGGCCCCCAGCGAGCCGAGCAACGCCAGCCCCAGCGCTACCGTCAGCGTCCGTCCGACCAGCGCGCTACGGGCGCGCGGCTGGTCACCCAGCGCGCGGGCCGCCGTAGCCAGCCGGGGCGCAAGCGCAACCACCGCGCCGACCAGCGCCGCATAGTAGAGCGCGGCCAGCAGCGCAGGAGCGGGCGGAGCCGTCAGCGCGGCCAATGGAAGCGCGGCGCAGGCGGCGATAGCCGCATCCACCCACCAGAGCAGCGGCCAGACCACCCACGCCATCGCCAGCGCGCCCACTGACCAGCCCAGCCCGGCCAGCAGCGCCAGCAGCCCGCCCAGCGCCAGCAGCGGGCCGAGCAGTGGGACCGTCAGCAGATTGGCCAGCGGCGCGACGAGCGAAACGACATGGAACGTCAGCGCCAGCACAGGCAGGGTAGCGATCTGCGCCGCCAGCGTCACCGCTAACGACTCCGCCACCACTGGCGCGAAGGGCAGCCGCGCCAGCCGACCCGCCAGTCGCAGCAGCGTGCGTTGCAGCGCGGGCGTCAGCAGCGGCAGAGCGAAGGTTGCGAGGACGGTGAGCTGGAATCCGGCGTCGTAGAGCAGCGTCGGATCGATCAGCGTCATGATGAGGGTGGCCAGGGCGAGCGCGGTGTAGACATTGTAGGCGCGGCCCAGCGCCGGAGCCAGCGCCAGCAGCGCGCCCATGATCGCCGCGCGGGTCGCCGCCGCGCCACCGCCGCCCAGCGCCGCATATGCGCCGACCGCCGCCAGCGCCGCGATGCTGCGTGGCCACGGGCCGAGACGCCGCGCCGCGCGGCTGGCCAGCTCCGCCGTCAGCGAAACCTTCAGCCCGGCGGGGACGACGAGGTGGATCGTGCCGGTGTTGACGAAGAGTGGCAGGCGCGCTCGCAACGCAGGCGACTTCAGCCCCAGCAGGATGCCGATCAGCAGCGCGGCCTCTGGCTCCGGCAGCGACCGCTCGATAGCCTGCGCCAGCGCCACCCGCAGCCGGAAGAGCGCCGCCAGCGGTCCCCAGCCGCCGCCACGCGCCGTTACCGTCGTCCGCGCCGAGGGCATCCGCGCGTCCACGCTGGTCGGCGCGCCGCCGCCAGTCGCGGGT
>DASVWQ010000377.1:0-2507 GCA_036393135.1 Ktedonobacterales bacterium | reverse complement strand
CATGCCCGCCTTCTTGGACGGCTCCAGCCGACTCAGGATGGCGAACATGCTGGCGATGCGCAGCGTATGCGGGGCGATGTGGACGGTCGTCAACGCGCTCTGGGCGAGCAGCTTCTCGTAGATGCGCACCTCATCGGAGACACGCAGGTTGTACGGCACCTTCACCAGGATGATACGGTCCTGCAACGCCTCGGACTTCTTGTTGCCGACGAACGCGCGGTACTCGTGCTCGTTGGTATGGCTGACGACAACCTCATCGGCGTAGATCATCGAGAAGCGCCCCGTCTTGATGTTCTGCTCCTGCGAGAGCGTGAGCAGCACGTAGAGGAACTTCTCATCGCACTTAAGCATCTCGATAAATTCCATCATCCCGCGGTTGCTGATATTCAGCTCGCCATCAAAGCGATAGGCGCGGGGATCACTCTCGGCTCCGTACTCGCCGATGGTCGCCAGATCAATACTGCCTACTAGCTCCGCGACATCTTGTGTTTTCGGGTCGGACGGAGTGAAGGTGCCGACGCCGACGCGCTGCTTCTCGCTGAGGGCGATGCGCCTGACGGGGATCTTCTCGATCTCGCCGTTGAAGTCGTGGTCCACCATCCAGCGGCACTTGGGGCAGAGTTCGCCCTCGATGTAGAGGCCGTACTCCGTCTCGATGTCGGCGCGCATCTCCTCCGGGATCAGGTGGAGCGGCTCTTCGTGCATCGGGCAGTCGCGGATGGCGTAGATGGCGCCCTCGTCGGCGCGGGCATAGGCCTCCAGTCCGCGCTTGAGCAGGCTGACGATGGTGGACTTACCGCCGCCGACGGGTCCCATCAGCAGGAGGATGCGCTTGCGGACCTCGAGGCGCTGGGCGGCGGAGTGGAAGTACTCCACGATTTGCTGGAGCGGCTTCTCAATGCCGTAGATTTCATCGCTGAAGAAGGTGTAGCGCGGGTCCCCCTGCTTGTTGGTCTCGGTTCCGGCGGCCATGATCATGTTGTAGATGCGCTCGTGGGAGAGCTGGGCGACGCGAGGGTTCTTGGTCGCAATCTCGAAATACTGGGAGAACGTGCCTTCCCAGGTCATCGCGCGCTCGCGCTCGCGATATTCTTCCAGTCGCTTCACGATGTCCATGTAGCCTGTCCTCCTGTGATTGCCAGAACGCGAAGGGCGTTGTGTGGATATTCTCCCAACACGGTGGCCAGATGGACATGCGCGCGACGCCCTGCGTCTGATAGACGCCAGGCACGCATCACGCGCGCCACCTGGTTTCCCGGCCGGAGCGCCGTTCGCTCTGGCCCGCCGTACTCAGCCGCGATGTCGCGCGCCGCGCCAGCCAGACTATGGGCGGGAACGCGGGCAGCCAGCTACGCGGCCAACTGCGTGCGACGTCATCGTCGTCTCGCCATCGAGGGAGGCCATGTCCGCGAGTCTCCGCTCGTGGACACTCGCGTTGACCTCCAGGCTGTTCCCCATGAGCAGCCAGGCGAAGAAGCGCCGAGGGTCAGGCGCCACTGTGAGAAGACGTTCAGGCCCGACAGGCGTGCCCTGCGCAAGAGGAGCGCAAGTCGCTCATACGCGTGCGGCCGAGGTGCTGTCATCTACGATGGGCGCGGGTATCATCCCTCCGAATGTGACTGCGTTCTGCTTGGATAATGCTCGCTGGAATGCGCTGCCAGGGCGCGCTGCGGGGCGCGCTGCGGGACGCCGGAAAATGGTCTTCGCCAACGATTCCAGGACGCCGACGCCGCGACGCGCCGATGATGGGACGGCTGCCGGGGGCGCGACTGGCGCGGGGCGAATGGCCCATACGCCGGATACACTACTCCCACGGCTCTACGGATATACAACCTTACAGTGATGGCGCCCGGCTCGCCGCAAACACCGCGGCGCTCCGCCACGGGCGCGGATCGCATCGAGATGGAGAAAGTCAAAGGCCCGGCTGGTGGCGCATCGGTCATCAGCGTCTGGATATATCGAGCGGATGAAGCTCTCCCAAGGTGGCCGCCGGACAGGCCGACGACGCTGGGAAAACGACTATCGCCCCGCCGCGCAGTCCGCGAGGAGGCCATCGTTCATGTGGGTTGGCCCCCTCTCTGTGTGGCGTCATGCTCCGTCGCAGTTGGCGCCGCTCATCGGGCCAACCTCGCGCCAGGTCATTTTCAGGCTGATCCATGCAGATTATGGAAAGAACTCAGCCGTATATGGCGTAAGATACCATACCGCAAACGCTGCTGCAAGATAATCTGGAGGATTGGATTCCCGCGCACGGATGGCTCCGACACGCATTGGCAGTCGCGCCGCCCGCCTGTACACTAGCCCTGGAGCCGCGCCAGGCCTGGCGTCACGTCTGGCTGGCCGCGTGTTCTAGCGTCTGGCGCGCATGGTGGACGAGACGATGCGGCCAGCGCATGTCTCGCTCTGGCTCCAGCGCGACGAGCAAGGCCAGCGCCGGGGTTGAGCGCCTGCCCGCTCAGCCCGCCGCGACGATGCCCCGCGCGACATGGGCGGCCAGCGCCATCGTC
>DASVWQ010000376.1:0-2114 GCA_036393135.1 Ktedonobacterales bacterium | reverse complement strand
CTGGACAACCTGCTCAGCGTGGATATGGTGTTGGCTGATGGCGGCTACGTGACCGCCAGCGCTGACCAGAACGCCGATCTCTTCTGGGCGGTACGCGGCGGCGGCGGCAACTTCGGCGTCGTGACTTCGTTCCTCTTCCGGCTGAGCGAGGTTAGCACGGTCTACGGCGGCCCGATCTTCTGGCCGCTCGACCAGGCGAAGCAGGTCCTCTCCTTCTGGCGTGACTTCATTCTGGGCGCGCCGCGCGACATCAACGGCTGGTTTGGCTTCGTGACTGTTCCGCCCGCGCCGCCATTCCCGGAGCAATACCACGGCCAGAAGATGTGTGTCATCGTCTGGTGCTACACCGGCGACATGGCGCAGGCCGCCGAGCGGTTCGCGCCGATCCGCGCGGTCGGGACGCCAGCGATGGATCTGGCGGGGCCGGTTCCGTGGCCCGCCCTCCAGTCGCTCTTCGACGGGCTGTTCCCGCCGGGGCTGCAATGGTACTGGAAGGCGGATTTCGTCACCGATCTGAGTGACCAGGCGATAGATCTGCACCTGAAGTACGCCGAGCAGCTTCCCACGGGCTACTCGACGATGCACCTCTATCCGATCAACGGCGCCGTGCAGGATGTGGGGCGCAACGACACGGCGTTCAGCTTCCGCGACGCCAACTTCGCCGAGGTCATCGTCGGTGTCGATCCCGATCCCGCCAGCAACGAGCGCATGATCGCCTGGGCGCGCGACTACTGGCTGGCGCTGCATCCCTACTCGGCGGGTGGCGCCTACATCAACATGATCATGGATGAGGGGCAGGAGCAGGTGCGCGCCGCCTACCGCGACAACTACGAGCGGCTGGCGCAGATCAAGAAGCGCTACGACCCGTCCAACCTGTTCCACATGAACCAGAACATCCTGCCCGCCAGCTAGCGCGGCGAGCGGTTCGCGGGGCGGCGCAGTCCGCCCGCTGTGGTATGGCGTCTCTCCCCATTCCCGCTGGGGTGAGGCGCCATTTTCGCGCATAATTGGCAGTCCCGCGCTGGTTGACCATATCCCCCCACTGGCGGTATACTTAGGAGGTTGGGCGTCATTTACGACGCAGCGCACGATGGAAGCGCAACGCCCCACCGGGCGCGCCACCGACGCCACCCAGCGAACCAGTTGACAGGCGTGTTCATCCAAATCCCCAACACGGGCAGCGAGAGTAGCGTTATGGGACGATAATCAGGGTTTCCGTGAGCGGTCGAGCGCGAGTGCGGGCGCCCACCCACAACCCGGCATACTTTGCCCCAGACTGAGTACCCTGCGCCGTGTTGGGCTGGCAGTCTCCAGAGGGAGACGGCCAGCCTGTTTTTATTGCCAGCGCCCTGGCGTCTGTCTGCCCGACGCGCTGGCGATCAGAGAACGACCAGAGAACGATAAGAGCGATCAGACCAGTTTCCCTGCGCGCGGGTATCGCATGGCGCGCCCGCCGATGACGCTCCGCGAGCCGTGGTGGGCGCAGAGTGGAGAGGCGACCGCTGATCAAAGGAGGCCAAGATGCCAGATTCGACTCCACGTCCGCCAATGAATAACGGCTCCTCGCCCGCGCGCCCACAAGGCGGCGCGCCCCAGCGCACAGGCGTCGGCGGCGGCATGACCGCGCGCCCGGCTGGCGGCCCGAACGGTAACGGCGGCCGCCCGGCTCCGCGTCCCGGTGGCGGCCCCGGTCGCCCTGGCGGCAATGGCGGACGGCCCGGTGGCCCCGGACGGCCCGGTGGCCCCGGTCGCCCCGGTGGCGGCCCCGGTCGTCCTGGTGGGCAGCGCGGCGGCCCCGCGCGCGGCGGACAGCGCGGCGGCGGGCGTCGCGGCGGTGGTCCGCAGCTCGCGACCCGCCCGGAGCGCAAAGAGATCCAGCACACCGGGCCAGTGACCATTCCCACGCAGATCGTCGTCAAGGATCTCGCGGAACTGCTGAACGTCACCGTCAACGAAATCATCCGCAACCTCATTACAGCGGGCATCTACGCCAGCATCAACGAGGTCATCAGCTACGACATCTCTTCCAAGGTGGCCGAGGCGATTGGCTATACCCCAGAGCAGGCCGTCACGACGGCGCCAGCGGTGGTCGCCTCGCGGGCGCAGGCGGCGGC
>DASVWQ010000375.1:0-5947 GCA_036393135.1 Ktedonobacterales bacterium | reverse complement strand
AAGGCGGCGTCGATCTCGACTGGCTCGCCCGTCCGAATCGCATGCGCGAAATCATCGATCTCGTCGCGGAGGTGGTCGGTCGCCGCGAACTGGACGAGGCCCTTCTTCAGCACGCGGTCGTCTGGGTCGTCGCTGAAGCTGGCGAACTGGGTCCGCAGAAGCTGCGAATGCTCATCGGTGGTGTTCGAGTTGCTCCACCAGCTAAAGTCCAGGTCATAGAAGAGATTGCTCTTCGTGCCGTAGACATTGAGCATGAAGTGGCCGGGGCAGGCCCAGTTCGTTCCCAGGTAGGCCATCTGCCCGCTCTCGAACTCCATGACCGTCTGGAGGACAGTTTCGTTAGGGACCCTGGTATACATCGGCTTGCCGAAGCAGAAGACCTGCTTGACTGGCCCCAGCAGGAACTGCAGGTTGTCGATCTGATGGACGCCGAGCTGCGTCAGCGGGCCACCGGGCGCCTTGGCGGGATCACCGCGCCAATCGGTCGCCTTCAGCTCCAGCCCGCGCTCATTGGCGAAGGTCGCCTCGATCATCGAGACATCGCCAATCTCGCCCGCTACCATCATGCTCTTGATCGCGCGTAGGCCACCCAGGCGGCGGGCGCTGTGGCCGCAGAGGAAGACGACCCCGGCGGCCTCGGTCGCGCGCTGGATGCGCAGGCCGTCTGCCAGATCAATCGCGATGGGCTTCTCGACGTAGACGTGTTTGCCCGCCATCGCCGCCCGCTCGATGACGTCGGCATGCTGGTCGTTCGGGACCGTGACGATCACCGCCTCCACGTCGCCGCGCCTGAGCATCGCCTCCAGGCTGTCATCCTGCCCGCAGCCATAGCGAGCGCTGAAGGCGTCACGCTTGGCGGCGCTCCGGCTGAAACACGTCACCAGCTTGACCTTGTCGCTTCGGGTGTAGGCGTCCGCCAGGACATTCGCCCACCGGCCCAGGCCAATCGCCGCTACTCGCACTGGCTCCATGAGAGGTCTCGCTTTCTTTCGCCTGGCAGGCGCTCGCCTGAGGGGAAACCGCCCCGCTCAGGTCAATTCGACGATGTAGAGATTGCCTGCCCGTCTGTCGGTCAGGTAGATCAGCCCGTTGGCGTCCACGAACAGGTCATTGATGGGGAAATAGCCCTCCTCGGCCGGATCAGGCGCGAAGGAGGCGACCTCGATGGGCTGCGAGGGTTCGCTGAGGTCATAGACCCGCAGGCCCGCGCCGAAGTAGGTGGCGAAGATCAGCCGCTCGCTCTGGAAGGAGCCGGGGCGGTTTTCGTGCAGGTTGTGCGGGCCAAAGCGCACGCCCCCGCGCCCGTAGTCGCCCTCCGGCGGCGGGCAGATTGCCAGCAGCCGTGGCGCGGCGACATCGCGCGCATCGAAGACGCGAATGAGCTTGCGCGTCTCCTCGCCCTCCTCATCGCCCGCCTCGTCGGTGACGACCATCAGGCCGCGTCCCGTGAGTGGCAGCGCAGTGTGCGTGTGGCCGCCACCCTGCGCGGCCCATCCGCTGGCGGCGCCAAGCTGGCGCGGGTGCGCGGGGTCAGATACGTCAGCGATGATGACGCCATAGTCCCACCAGCCCATGTACGCCACGCCATCCGCGACAATCGGGTGATGCAGCCCGTAGTTCCTGCCCGCTGGCTCGTCCAGGTCGGCGCGCCAGCGAGTGACCTCCACAGGAGCGGCGGGGTTTTCCAGGTCGATGATGGTGAGGATGCGGCGCGCTTGCCCTTCGGGAATCACTGAGGCGTAGGCGTAGCGCCCACCAGTGTGCCACATGCGATGGATGCCCCGACCGCCGGTCGCGAGCTGGCCGACGCGGGTGGGGCGCTCTGGCTGCGCGATGTCCCAGACGCCCAAGCCAACGAAGGCGGCGTCGCCCTGGCGGGCCTCGTAGTTGACGAGCAGGCGGTCGCCGCTGGTCTGGACTTTGGGGGAGAAGGCGCCGGGGTAGCCTTCGAGGCGGCCCACGCGGCGCGGACGCCTGGGGTCGCGCGCGTCCACGATCTGCGTGCCGCCGCCACGGGCCAGCTCGCCGATATAGAGATAGCCGCCAGACGCCATGATCTGCATCGTCCCGGCGCCTGTCCCTGGCAGGGATGCGACCAGTCGTGTATTGCTCCGCTCCGCCATACGACCTCCTGTCGGCAAGGGCTGCGCCCCGTCCGCTTGCGAGACAGCGGGTGAGGCGCCGCACGGCGAACTCACGGCACGCGAATCAGGCGCGCTTAGAGCACGCGATTGAGCGGCGGCTGCCCATCGCGCAGCACGCGAGCGACATTCGCCCAGGCCGCCGCATAGAGCCGCCCGGCCGCCTGTCGTGTGACGCCCGCGATGTGCGGCGTGAGCAGCACGCGGTCAGCGAGCGCCGTGCGCTTCAGCAACAGCGGATCATCGGCGGGCAGCGGCTCGCGAGTGAAGACATCCAGCGCCGCGCCAGCGATGCGCCCACTCTCGACCGCCCGCAGCAGCGCCGACTCATCCACCACGCCACCGCGCGACGCCTGCACGACGATGGCCTCAGGCTTGAGCCGCGCCAGCTCGGCCTCGCCCAGCAGGCCAACCGTCGCGGGGAGCAGCGGCACATGCACGGTGACGACATCCGCCGCATCGAGCAGGTCGGGGAGCGTGACGGCGATCATGCCAGCGGCGCTGGCGGCGTCGGGATCGAGCGGCTTGGGGTCGTAGTAGAGGACGCGCGCGTCGAAGGCGCGGAACGCCTTGCCCACCGCCAGGCCGATGTGGCCGAGACCGACAACACCGATGGTGAGGTCGGTGAAGCCGCGCGCCCTCTCAGCCGCCAGCTCGACCCGCGCCTGCCCGAACTGCCCGCCCCACATGAGCTGGTCGCCCAGCTTGAAGCGGCGCAGCAGCGTCCCGGCGGCGATCACGACATACTCGGCGACATCTCTGGCGTTGACGCCAGGCACGTTCGCCACCGGACAGCCCAGGTCACGCACGATGGACTCAGCGATGCGGTCCCACCCCGCGCCGGTATACTGGATGAGCTGGAGGCCACGCGCCCCGGCGAATAGCTCCGCCGCGAGATGTGGCCCGGCGGATGGCAGCACCACCGCGCGCGCAGCAGACAGCAGCGCCGGAACATCCGGGTCGGCTGGCGCGCGAAAGGCAATCGCCCAGTCATCGGGTATCATTGCGCCAACGCGCGTGAAATCTTCCGCTGGCCTGAGACAGACAATATCGGCCACTGCCGCATCTCCCTTGATAGCGTCCGAGACAGATTCTGACGCCAGATTATGCTGGTTCCTGGGTATGCCGACCGATCTCCGCCTCAGGAAAGAAGCAGAGCAGACGCAGCGTCTCCTGGCCGACGTTGCGGGTCATATGTGGCTCGTTGGCAGGGACGTAGATTACCTGGCCCGCCGTTACGGTGGTCGGGCCATCGCGCCCCTCGACGGAGCCGACGCCCGCCAGCACCCAGATCACCTCTTCGCGGTCGATGTGTTTGTGCTTCGTGCGGCGCTGGCCCTCCACCCCTTCTGGCGGAATCTCGACATAGCGCATGGTAACGGCGCTGCTGCCCGTCCGGCTGGAAACGATGTCCCAGGAGCGGCGTCCGGGGAGGGTGAGTTCCGCCCAGTCCGATTGGCTGAAGACGCTAACCATTGTCCGCCGGTCCTTTGTCCGCGCCCGGCTCACGCTCAGCGGGCGGCGTGTTGATGCGCGCCAGCTCCGCGAGCATCGCCGCGACGCGCTCCGCGATGGCGGCGGCGACGGTCGCCAGGAACGCCTGCGCCTGCTCGATGGTCACGCCGCGCGGATCGCCGTACCAGCCGGTCGGCGCGATGGCGCGGATGTCGCGCAGCACTGGCTGATAGGCGCGGGTGCGACGCAGGTGATCCACGCGCGCTCCCTGGATGCGGTCTGAGGAGTTCTCGACCCGTTCGAGGTGGACGAAATCGGGATGCGCCGCGAGCACCGCCAGCGCTTCGATGGCGCCGCCATGCGTCAGGCCGCCATACCGCTCACCGAACAGCTCCTCGGCGACATAGCAGGCCTGAACGACGACCACCGAGCAGCCATGCGCGCGGTGCAGGGTCTCAGCGGCCAGGGCGAGCGCCGGAATGTTGCCCTCATGCCAGTTGATCAGCGCGACCTCGCGTGCGCCGTGCGCCGCCGCCGACCCAACCACCTCGACCAGCAGCCGCTGGAAGAGATCAGCCGACACGCTCAGCGTCCCCTCGTAGGGCATGTGCATGGGGGTGACGCCAATCGGCGAAAACGGCAGCGTGAGTCCGTCGAGGCGTTCGGCCACCGCGTCGGCGATCACCTGGCTGGCATAATAGTCCGTCCCCGTCGGAAGGTGCGGGCCGTGCTGCTCCACGCTACCCAACGGGACCAGCACGAGCGGATGGCGGGCGAGCGCGGCCCTGATCTCTGGTTGCGAAAGCTCGATGAATCGCCTGGTAGCCATGCGCTATCGCTCCAAACTCCAACGGAACAGGCGATGGTCTCCCTGGCAGCGCAGGGTAGAAGCCGCATGGACGTGACTCCGGGTAGAGAACCACGCCCACGCGGGATACGACACACTACACGATGAACTGCCGCTGTCTACTTCTGTCCCAACGTCGCCACAGCCGAGTCAGCGTAACTGCTGTTCACGATCCGCGAATAGCTGGGCTGATTCGAAATCTCTTTGAGTTGGTAGAGATAGTTGGTGGTGAAGTCCACCTGTGTCTGGTCCAGCCCCTGATTGTTCGGCCAGATCTGGCCTTGCACCATGAAGGTCACCGCGTAGTCGACCGCCGCCTGATCTTCGCCAGTCACCTTCACGCCAAGCTGAACGAGCGCATCATGGTTGGCCGGATCATTCATCCAGCGGTCGGCCATTATCATCGCGATCAGGAAACGCTTGACGACATCGGGATTGGCCTTGGCGTATGAATCCAGCGTCGTCACGCCACCATACCACCAGTTGGGGTAGGTCTCGTACTCCTTGTTCAGGACATGCAGTCCGGGAACCTTATGGGTCACGACATAGGCGTCATCGGCGTGGAAGACCGCCGCGAAGATGCGACCACTGGTGAGCGCAGGCACAAACGCGGAGCGTTCCATGTTGACCGGCTTGACCTTGCTCACGTCCACATTGGCGGGCGCGAGGCAGGCGTTGAGCAGGGTGTACGAGAAGCCGCCCGTACCAGTGCTGCCGACTGGCTTGCCGATGAGGTCTGAGGCTTGTTGGATGCCCGGCGCCGCGACGCAGGCGGTGTCGAGCTTCGTGCCATAGCTCCAGATGGCGTGGATTGGCGAGCCAGCCGACGCCGACTCGATGGCGTCGGTCGCCGAGCTGAAGCCGAAGTTGATGGAGCCAGCGGTCGTGCCAAGCTCAGTCTCCAGGCCGTTCGGCATGCTGATGAACTTGACGTTCAGGTGTTCCTGTTTGAAGAACCCTTCCTGCTCCGCGACATACGGCCCCAGAAAGATCACCTTCGGCGGCGAAAGCGCGATGCCGACTGCGACGTTGTCGAAGCCAGCCGTGCTCGTCGTTCCGCCCCCACACGCCGCCAGTGTCATGGCGGCCACGCTCGCTGCGAGCGCCGAGGCGACCAGGCGCCTCATGCCAACTCTGGTCAACATAGACCAACGTCTCCTTTGCCGCGAAGAAATCCACGGCGGTAAATCAGCCACGCCGCATCGGCTGGCTAGGTCTCCGAGAACCAGGGCGCCAGGCGCTGCTGGGCGTAGGAGACCAGATACCGGAACGCGACTCCCAGCACCATGATGACGAGGATGGTTGCGAGGGTGGGAGCCGTATGGTAGGCGTTCGCCTGGGTCTCCAGCACTGCGCCGATGCCGGAGAGCGCGGTAAAGATTTCAGCGATGAACATGCCGACCAGTCCCATCGCGACCGCCTGGGTAATGCCAGTCATGATGTAGGGTGTCACTGCGGGCAAGACGATGTGCCGCCACATCTGGAGCTGCGACGCGCCAAAGAC
>DASVWQ010000374.1:0-6027 GCA_036393135.1 Ktedonobacterales bacterium | reverse complement strand
ATTGCCCTCAATCTCTTGCGACACACGCCTGCGGCCATGCCACGCGGTCCACGCAGCCTGAAAGCCAAGCGCCTCAAAGCCGCGTGGGACACGGACTACTTACTTCGCATTCTCGCGGCTGGTTAGATGCGTTGGCCCTGCGGCTTGCCTCAGTCCCCGCGCGATGAACTGGCCGGACCATTGCCTCCCGATTCCAGAACACGCACTCCGAAACGCCCCCTGCCGCTCATCACGCGCCAGGGAGCCGTCCCGGAGTGCGTTTCAGCCAGCTAGATGCGCTGCGCCACTGGCATCCTGGCCCAGAAGGACTGCAAAGCGCGCGTTGTGTCGCCCAGACGCTCGAACTGCGGCATCCCCAGCGTTGGCGTGATGCGCTCAGCCTGCCAGTTGGAGCGCACGGCCAGCAATGCTGGAAGAGCGTCGAAGCTGGTGTAGCCATCGCGGTCGTACAGCGCGAGCGTGGGCTGCGTGACGCGCTCATAGAGCGACTGTACGGCGTCTGGCGTGAAGAGCTGGCCGCTGATGAAATACAACGGAGCAAACCGCGCGCCCGGCTGATGGCTCGTCGCCCAGGCGTATTCCAGCAGCCCCGTGTCTATCTCGCCCTCAAAGCTGCGTTGGAGGAACGAGCGCAGGCTGGCGCGGCTCACCAGCGCGTCGTAGAGCGCCTGGCTCCAGAGCGGGAACGCGAGGACGCTTCGTAGCCACTGGCGACCCAAGCCGCCGCCCGCGCGGCCTGAAAGACCGGTTGGCGAGATGAGCGCGAGCGAGTGTATCCGGTCGGGCATATGCCGCGCCGCGCGGGCGGCGAACTCGCCACCGAGCGAGAGCGCGACGATATCCGCTCCGCCACGCTCCCGTGCGCCGATCTCATTGAGGAAATCGAGCAGGGCCGTGGCGTAGAGCGCGGCGGAGTAAACCTGGTTGGGGCGCTCCGAAAAGCCAAAGCCAGGCAGGTCAATCGCATACACTGGACGCTGCCCACGGAAGTATTCAAATAGCGGCCGCATCTCGAACGCTGAGGCTGCCGCATTGACGCTGTGGACGAGCGCCAATGGCCGCTCATCGCCACTGCTATCGGCGTAGTAGCTGATCTGCCCGGCCATGGGGCTGCGGAACTCGCGGCGGTCGGCCGCGATGGCGAGTGGCAGCGGCGTCGCGTGTTGGACTGCGAACCGGCTGTAGGCGATGCCTGCCGCGATGGGCGTCAGCGTGGCTCCCGCCACAATACCCGCCCGCGCGAGCGTGCGTGTCGCGCTATGCGCTTGTGATGTCTGATCTTCCACGTAGGTGGATCGTTTTGCGTTGGTCATGATGGGTAGCTCCTCTTCTCACTCCTGTCTGTCGTATGCCGCCGCATCCTTCCCGGCGTGCGTGGTCTCCTGCCCGCTCGCCGCGTGGCGCCTCAGAGGGTGGCGGCCATAGCGTCATCCGCGAATAGGGCGCCAGAATAGTCGCCATGGTGTACGAAAGAGTGCGGTACACTGTATGCGATGCGTCGGTCGGCGCCGCAGGCGGCGGGTCTTGCGTGTGCGCTGGTCTGCGCTGACTGGCATGGGGGAGCGTAGCGCATGGGGGAGCTACCGTTCGCGCCGATCATGCGGTTCGCGGCATATGCGCGGCGACCCGATGCGGCGCTGCGTCTGGATGTCGGCGCGTTGCTGGTGGCCGAGCTGCGCCGCCCGCGCCTCGACCACGCGCGCTACCTGTTCGACCTCGACAGCCTGGCGGCGGAGGTCTGGGCGACGCTTGGCCCACGCGCGCGGCTGCTGCGGCCAGAGCAGGCGGGGCGGCGCGAGACGGCGCTGCGGGTACTGGAGACGATGGTGGAGGTGCTGGCGCGGCGCGAGGACTTCCACGGAGCCGAGGAGGACATCGCCGACCCGCGCGGCAGCTTCCTTGATTCCGTGCTGACGCGGCGCGAGGGGCTGCCCATCCTCTTGAGCGTGGTCTATCTGGAGGTGGCGCGGCGGCTGGGCGCGCCGCTCCAGGGGGTCGCGCTGCCCGCGCGCTTCATGGTCAAGTGGCCGCTGCCTCCTGAGGAGGGTGGCGACCTCTATGTGGATGTCTACGACCGCGGCGCCCTGCTCGATGAGCCAACCTGCCACCAGTTCATCTTGCGGCTGGTCTCGTCGCATGGGCCACGCGCCTTCGATCCCGCCTGGGCCGAGGCGGCGACCAACCGCCAGATCCTCACCCGCGTCCTCAACAACCTGAAGCTCACCTACCTCTCGCGCGGCGACACCGCCAACGCGCTCCAGGTGTGCGACCGGCTGGTGGCGCTGCGCCCCGACCTGCCACAGGAGCTGCGCGACCGTGGCCTCTTGCGCCTGGCGCTGGGCGAGCCACTGCTGGCCGCCGCCGACATCACCGCTTATCTGGAGCGCGCCCCCGACGCGCCGGAACACGCGCGGTTGCGACGGCGGATCGCGGCGACCCGCGAACTGCGGGCGAAGCTCAATTAACCGATGCTCGCTACGGCGTCGCGTTGGCGCTGTCGCGCGCGATGTCTTCGCTGATCTGATCGAGCGACATCGCCTGACCCTTCGCCCAGGCGGCCACGAATCCATCGGCGCTGAGGTTGGCGCGCAGGGTCGCGATGACGCCGCTGAGGATGGGCTGCAGCGATGGGCGTGGCGGCTCAGCGGCCACTTCGCGCAGGTGGGCGGCGACACTGAGCGAATAGACGGCTTGCTCATACCGCTGACAGTCACAGAGCAGCTTCGCCAGCGCTTCCAGTGATTCGACGATGGCGCGCGTTTCGCCCAGGCTGCGCCCCAGCGTCAGGGCCTCGCGATAGCTGACCACCGCCCGCGCGAGATCGCCGCGCGCCTGGGCGAGATAGCCCTCGCGCAGCGTGAGCATGGCGATATAGGAGACATCGCCCACCTGTCGGAAGAGCGCTAGGCTCTCCGCGTTGAGCCGTTCCGCCTGGGCGAAGTCGTCGCGTGCGTAGGCGATTTCGCCCAGCGTCCACAGCGCCTGGGCGACGCTCCACGGGTGGCCCGCCACCCGGCTCAGGGCCAGGCCCTCCTCCAGCAGCGCCTCGCCGCGCGCCTGGTCGCCCAACTCGAAGGCGACCATCCCCTGTGCGTGCAGCGCATCGGCAGTCATCACGATATCACCCACCTGCCGACTCAGAGCAATACCTTCTTCGAGTTGCGCCACACCGCCCTGGTCCGACTGCCAGAGTCGCAGCGCCGCGAGCGCGAACAGGCCCTTCGCCCTGAGCGCGAGTGACGCTCGTGCGGTGACGCTCGATGTGGCGTCTGGCTCACTGGCGGAAGGCGCCACATCCGGAAGTAGCGCAAGAAACGCCTGCATCCAGCGCTGGCCCTCGCGCAGGCGACCGCGCTTACGGAAGAAATAGAAGAGCGAAAACGTCATCCGCAGTCCACGTTCGGCCTCGCCACGTGCGAGCGCCCAAGCCAGCGCGGCGCGCACGTTGTCGTAGTCACGCTCCAGCCGATCCAGCCAGGTCGCTTGCGCAGGCCCGCGCAGTTCCTCCATCGCAGCTTCGGTGAATCCTAGACAGTAGTCGAAGTGACGTTCGCGGATGGCTTCCTCCTCGTCGCTGTCCGCCAGCCGCTCCAGCGCGTATTCGTGGATGGTTTCCAGCATGCGGAAACGCGCTTCCCCCTCACCATCTTCCTCGCGAACAACCAGACTCTTGTCCACCAGCGAGATCAAGCCCACCATAATCTCCGCGCGCGACTCACGCGGATCGCTTTCCGTGGCGCACACAGATTCCGCCGCCACCAGCGTCCATCCGCCCAGAAATACTGCCAGCCGCTGGAAGAGTCGCCGCTCGCGCTCATCGAGGAGGTCGTGGCTCCAGTCAATCGCGCGTTCGAGCGTGCGCTGGCGTTCAGGTAGGTCGTGAGCGCCGCCTGCGAGCGTCGGCAGCCGACGGTCGAGGCGCTCCAGCAACGCGGATGGCGAAAAATACTTGATGCGCGCGGCAGCCAGCTCGATGGCCAGCGGCAAACCATCCAGCCGGGCGCAGATCGTGGCAATCGCCCGCGCGTTCGCCGCAGCCAGGGTGAACGCTGGCGAGACTGCCCGCGCCCGCTGCGTGAAGAGCGCGACCGCTGCGAATTCGCTCACGCGCTGGCTCACGTCTTCGAGCGGCGCCGTCTGGGCGAGGTCAGGAACCGCGAGTGGCGTCACTGCGAACTCGTATTCGGCGCGCAGCCGGAGCGGAGCGCGACTGGTCACGAGCAGCTTGAGTCGTGGGCAGGTCGCCAGCAACTCCGCGAGCGCGGGCGCGGCGCCGAGGACCTGCTCGAAGTTGTCCAGCGCCAGCAATATCGCTCGGCTGCGCAGCGACGCCAGCAGCGCCTCTCCCGTGGATCGCGCGTTCGTCTCGCGCAGGCCGAGCGCGTGCGCGATGGCAGGGATGACCTGCCCCACGTCGCGGACCCCCGCCAGCGCCACGAATGCGACATCACCGGCAAAGTCGGGGCTGAGCGCGCGCGCGACCTGAAGCGCGAGCCGCGTCTTGCCGACTCCTGGCGCTCCGGTGAGCGTCAGCATGCGTACATCCTGGGAGCGTAGCAGGTGAACGGCCGCAGCCTCCTCGCGCGCGCGTCCGATGATAGGCGTCGGGGGAATGGGGAGGTTGCGCAGGCTGGCCGAGGTCGCGGAGAGCGGTCGAGTGGAGCGTTCGCCCGCCAGTGGACGGCGCGCGGCGGCGATGAAAAGGGCGCGGTCCGTCTCTGAGAACTGGAGTGTCTCGGCCAGCAGGGCGACCGTATCGCGGTGTGGCCAGCGCGTGACGCCGCGCTCCATGTCACTGATGCCCCGGACGCTGACATTGGTGCGCTCGGCAAGCTCAGCCTGTGTCCAGCCAGCGGCGATGCGGCTGCGGCGGAGCAGCGCGCCGAAGGTGGTTGGTTGCGTTACGTCCATCGTGGCGTCACCTTGGCGGCAGGCCGCCCACTTGCCAGCGCCTCCCACCAGCGGGCGCTTTTCACTCGGCATGGTAGCACTGCGCACGGAGAGCTTCAATACGCTGCTGTGTGGGGTACACATCATCCGTGCGACATGCTCCGTAGCCAATTCTGCCGGTGAATCGGTGAGTTCCGCATGGAGGTGGGAGGGCCGCCTGAGTACCATCGGAGCGTGGAGTATGTGGGCTGGAATGGTGTGTCCCCCTGCCAGTTGGCAGGCGCCGCGTCAGACTCTGCCCAGCGTTGTGTCAGTCCTGTTTGTGAAAGGGGCGCCCTATGTCAGACGCCGCGGTCAGGCGGTTTACCGCCTTTGCGGGCATCATCGGTATCCTGCTGTATGCTGTCAGCGCGTATCTCATCTTCGACCTGCCATCCACCAGCGATTCGGCGAGCGTCTGGTCACGGTACGCGGCGAGCCATGGGCCACAGTTGCTGGGTGAAGTCTACGTGTGGGGCGCGCTGGTCGCCGCGACGCTCTGTTTCCTGGCGGGCCTGTGGCAGATACTCCGCCGCGCGGCCCTTGACTCGGAGCCACTGGTGACGCTGGGGCTGGGCGCTGGCGTCGTGATCTGGGCTGTGGTCCTCAGTGGGCTGGCTCCGGCGCTCGAACTCGGCTTCCGCTCAGGCGCGCTCACCCCAGACGTCGCCAGATCACTTGGCGATCTGACGCTGCTGGGCGTGACGCTCTCGGCCTTTCCTACTGCCCTGTCCGTCGGCGCGTTCTCGGTGGTCATCGCGCGGACGGGCGCTCTTCCGCGCTGGCTTGGCTGGTTCGGCGCGCTGGTGGTCGTCGCCCATCTCGCCGCGGCGGCCGCCTTCGCGCACGATGGCTTCTTCTCACCGTCAGTCGTCAGCGTGTTCGTGGCGCCGCCGCTCTACTATCTCTGGATGCTGTCGCTGAGTATCTCGATGTTTTCACGGGGGCGCGCGCCGCGCGCTGACCTGAAGAAGTGAGGCGCCTTATGTCACCTGAAGAGCGGAAAGCGCTCCTCATCCACGCGCTCGACGACATCTGGAACAGAGGCGCCCTGGAGGCTGCTGACGCCCTGGCGGGAGCTGAGTTCGCTGCTGAGTC
>DASVWQ010000373.1:0-8925 GCA_036393135.1 Ktedonobacterales bacterium | reverse complement strand
CCCTCGACCGTTTCGCTGGTCGCCCAGCCGCGATCCTCGAGCAGTTGCAGCGTCGGGTAGACGGCGCCCGCGCTCGGCGCGTAGAAGCCGCCCATACGCTCCTCGAGGTTCTTCATCATCTCATAGCCGTGCTTTGGGCTTTCCAATAGCAGATCGAGCAACGCGTACTTCAGGTAGCCACGCTCGAACATCCGTGGACCAGGCCCACCGCCAAAGAGGAATCGCCTTCCCATCGTGCACTTTCCTTCCTGTCACAAGAAACATCTCCTGACGCTGGTGAAGGGCGGCGCGGGTGGCGCTGCGATCACCTAGCGAGCGCCACGCGCATCGCTATATCAAGATATATCTTATTCTACAAAGTATGTCAAGTATTTCCGTCGACAAACAGAAGGCGCCGCATCCCGAAGGTGTCCCAGGATGCGGCGTTCGCGGCGATTGAGGATGGTCGGCGCCCGTCAATTGCCCATCTGATGCCAGATATCGAGCCAGTTCGTCGCGATCTGTACCTGCGCGTCATGCAGGCTGACTTTGCCCGCGCAGACCTGATCGTGCAGGTAGTTCTCGACCTGATCCTTCTGATGGAAGCCTGGTGTGGGGCTGGCAAGTTCTGGCCAGAGGTTCGAGATGTCGTTCGAGCCGCCCAGTTCCAGGCTGACGAGATGATCCACCTCATACTGACCGGTGTAGTGCGACTGGATACCGTATTCAGCATAGACAGCATTCTTCTCGCTGGTCGGGACATTGCGCACCGAACTGGCATAACCAGACTGACAAATCTGGCTGACGGTGGCGCTGGCGAAGATGGCGCCGGGCGTGCACGCGCTGTCGGGCAGCCCATTGTGCGCCTGGCACCCCGAGGTCTTCGTCTGCACACCAAATTGATGTGAGCTTGAGCCAGTCCCACTTGATAAGCCGCCGCCAGTCGAGCCGCACGCGCTGAACACCAACGCCAGCGCCAGCGTCAGCGTCAGCGCGACCACGCTCACCCATGCACGCCCAGCCTTGCCAATCATCATATCGTTCGCCCCTCCAGTGAGCGGGTCAATAAGCGAAGGTTTGGCGTCACTACTCCGATTGGAGCACGACCCATACGTTCTCAAACCGTCGGTTCGCCAGATCATCCTGACGAATCCAGAAATACAGCATACCCGAACTGGCCCAGCGCATGCCAACCGACTCGTCCGAATCCACCTGCAAGAGCAGCAGCCAGTCGTTCGCGCCGGGCGCCAGCCTCGCTACCTCATCAGGCGCGCTGCTGGGATCGGCCACCCCATTCGCGGCGAGCTGGCACTCCATTCGCATATCATCCTGGATAGTGTCGGGATTGCCCAGCAGCCGGTGGATGGGGTGCGTCGGCGCGCCTGCCAGCTTCTGCAGCGCCGCGTCGTACTTCACCTGGTCGGCGTCCGACCACTGGAGCGACGACGCCTCCAGATTGGGCTGGAGCGCCAGCGTCAGCTCCTCGCTGAAGCTCACCGAGCAGACTCGCGACCGTCCGGTCGCTGGTAGGTCGGTCGGCAGGTCAGTCCGCGTGAGGCCCGACGGCGCAGCGGTCGTGTAGATCACGCGCACGCCAGCTTTGTCATTGGGGTCGGCGCCAAATGTCTGCTGGGAGGCGTCGTAGAAGAACAATAGCAACCCCTGCTCGGGCAGCAAATGCGCGGAATCGTAGGGGTGGGCGTCAGCTAGCTGTATCTGCGCGATGAACTCCATAGGCGCGCCATTCATCGCGGGCCACGCGGTATTCGCGGGCAGATCGGGCTTCCCGCCGAACTTTGACTGTCCTGGCTGGATGGCAGTCTCGAATGAGGGATTTGTGCTGAGACGGATCGACGAGCGCGTAAGGCGACCGAGGATGGGAGTGAGCTGGCGCAGGCCGGCCTGCTGGATCGCGGTCGCGAACGATGCCTGGTCCATGGTGTGGCCCCTCCAGTGGCGCCCTGCGCAGACGCCTTCAGACGAGCGGCGCGGCGCGACAGAGAGACGCCTCCCCGCCGCGCCGCGTCTGCGCGTCACAATGCCATCAGCATAGACACTGGCGTCGTGTCCACGCGCCTACGAGCCGGACGACTGGCCGCCAGAGCCACCACCGCCGAGCATGTCGCCGAGTTGCCCGGCGATGCCGCCCGCGCCACCCAGCTTGTCGCTCACCTGCTGCTGGACCTGCTGCTCGCCAGCCTGCCCGGCTTGGTCGATGCCCTGATTCACGGCCTCCTTTGCCTGGCTCGCGAACTGGTCCCCGCCTGGAACCCTGGAGGCGACGTTGTCAATGGCGCTGTCGGCTGCCTCTTTGGCCTTCTGCTCGACATTCTGGAGGATGTTGTTCGGATCGAACTGATCTGCCATAATCTCGACCTCTTCCTGGGCGTTGGCCGCGTGCGCCTGCTCGCGACACATTCCTGCACGACAACACGCTCGCCAATAGGGCATGCCCGACATGCGCCTATAGCGCCAGGGCGCTGGGTCAAACCTATGTCAGGCGCTTTGATTGTGTACGACCAGCGGGTAATTGCGCAAGCAAGCGTTTGTTGACACTTTGCACAACCACGCCCGCGCGCCCGTCAGGAACCGATGTAGCGTGCGTAGACGGTCCGCGCGACACTCGGTTCGGCAGTGCCTTTGATGATGGCGCGGGCATCGGGAAAGACCGTCACCTCATAGCCGTCGAGGGTCGCGCGCAGCAGATACTCGTTCACCGCGACCTCGCCCAGCGGGGCAAGCCGCCGTCCCAGTTCCGCCAGGTCGAGGCTGGCGCCGTGGGGGGCGCGCACCTGCACGGCGTTGCGTCCGCAGAGCGTCGCGCTCTCCTCAGTCAGCGCCGCGTCGAGATATTCGTAGTCGCCCTGGCCACAAGCAGGACATCCCTCCTGCCGCGCCAACTCGATGCGCTCGGAGATGTTCTCCCAGAGGTCAAGCCAATAGAGGCCGCGCGCCAGTTTCTCGCTGCCCATCAGCAGCTTCAGCGCCTCGGTCGCACTGATCCCGCCTATCGCCGCCACGATGCCATTGAGAATGCCCGCCGTGTCGCAAGTCGGCGTCGTGCCGGGCAGCGGGCGCTCCGGGAAGGCGCAGCGCAGGCAGGCCGTCTCGCGCGGGCGCACGGTCATCGTCACGCCATAGGCCGCGATGACGCCATTGTAGATCCAGGGGATGCCCAGCTTGAGGCAGGCGTCGTTGAGGAGGTAGCGCGCCTCGAAGTTGTCCGTGCCGTCCAGCGCAAGGTCCATCCCATCCAGCAGAGCCAGCGCGTTGTCCGCCGTGAAATCGCTCACCACTGGCTCGACGACGATTTCGGAGTTCACCGCGCGCAGCCGTCGCTCCGCCGCGATAGCCTTGGGCATGGCGGTCGCCGCGTCGGCCTCGGCGTAGAGTGTCTGGCGCTGAAGGTTGTTGACTTCCACGAAGTCGCGGTCGATCACACGCAGGCGCCCGACGCCCGCCCGCGCCAGATTATTAGCCAGCGCGCTACCCATCGCCCCGCAGCCGATGATGGCCACCGATGACTGCGCCAGCCGCCGCTGCCCCTCTGGTCCAATTCCTGCGAAGAGCGTTTGCCGCGAGTAGCGGTCGCCCACCAGACCTGCGGGCCGCGCGCCGTTCGCGCCATTGCCTGCATCGCTCATAATCGCGCCTCCTCGGAGTCCTGTCGCTCTGTCTCTCGCGCCTTCGTATTATAGGCGTCGTAGGCGCCATTCCGCCGCTGCCCCCACTTCCCGGATGAGTGACAACTCCTCGCGGCTACAGCCAGAGGCTTCTCAGTTCACCCGGAATCCCGGCGGTTCCCGTCCCGGAAGGCAGCGCCCCTGCCTGTTTGATATTCCTGGCGGCATTCACGTCGCGGTCCTCGACCAGACCACAGGAAGGACAGATGTGGGTCCGTACACTCAGACTCTGCAGGGGCGCTCAGCCGCGCTCTTTGGTAGTACTTTGGGAATGCGGGCGCCGCGCCACACGCGCCTGATGCTACACTAGCAGACGCTGGCGTCCCTGACCTTCCAGGCCTGGGCGAGCGCAGCGTGTGGATCGCTCGCGGCGATGTTCGCTGGCGTATCGACGTATTCGGAGAGTGGTTCATGTCGGAAGAGTTAGTCAGTGTCACAGCGCAGCCGTTCAACCCAGCGGAAAAGAAAGTGCTAGTCATTGACGACACCGAAACCATTGTCGAGTACACCAGATTCGTTCTCCAGCGCTACGGCTACACCAACATTGTGACGGCGCTCAATGGGATCGACGGGCTGCAAGCGTTCTATCGGGAGCGCCCGGATTGCGTGATTGTGGATGTGAAGATGCCCGGCCTCGATGGCTATCAGGTGGTGCGCTCGATTCGCGGCGACCTCTCGGCGGCGGACACGCCACTGATCATCGTCAGCGCGCTCCAGCAGCCCGATCAGCGGCTGACGGGCATCCTCTCTGGTGTAGACGAGTATCTGGCCAAGCCCTACAAACCGCAGGCGCTCGCCGACGCGCTGGAGCGTGTGATGAAGATCACGCCCGAAGAGCGCAGTCGCCGCATGCGTGACCTCGCGGACGACGAATAGCTACCAATCGGGTAGCGTCCGATGCCAGAAACAATCTGGCGCGTCATGATAGACAAGCACAATGCTGTGCTGTTTGTACGGAACCATCCAGGGGAGTATCGAGCGTGGCGTTGGAACATCCCGCGTGGAACGCCGCCACTGATCGGCGTATGCGAGTTCTCGTCGTCGAAAGTAACAGTGGCGCGCGAGAGGGTCTTGCCAGCGCGCTCGCCGAACACTGCGCGCTGACCTTTGCCAGCGGCCAGCATGAGGCGCTCACCCTCATCACCCGCGAGGCGCCCGATCTGGTGGTCTCCGAGGTGGACCTGGATGAGGGCGATGGCATCTCACTTTGCGCCGCGCTGCGCAGCCAGCCCCAGACCGAGCGTCTGCCGCTGATGCTGCTCTCAGGACGCTCCTCCGTGCAGGATCGCGTCGCGGGCTTCACCGCTGGCGCCGATGACTATGTTGTCAAGCCGTTCGATTCTCGCCTGCTGCATGCTCGCCTGCGCCTGCTCGCCCGCATCAAGGGTCTCCAGAGCAAGGGAGCCTGAGCCACGCCCGATCAGCCAGCGCCACAACAAGAAGCAGCCCTCGCCGCATGATGACGGCGAGGGCTTTCTGTCGTACAGGCGTCAGCGGTTCGCTTACTGGAGGACCTGATCTTCCGGCGTAGGAACACGCCGCCGACCGCCGCGCTGGCGATGCAGCTCGGCCACCCGCAGACGCCCCACCGCCCGATCCAGCTCGGCGATGGCCGCCGCTTCGGCGCCGTGATCGCCCGCCTGCTCCACCCGCAACTGCGCGCGGCGTCGGGCGGCCTCAGCGGCCTCCTCGTCGATGTCCTCGGCGCGCTCAGCCTCGTCAGCCAGCACCGTCACGACATTGTCGTTGACTTCGAGGAACCCGCCCGCGACGAATATGCTGACATCCTCACCGCGCTCTCGCACCCGCATCTCGCCGAGGTCGAGCGTCGTCAGCAGCGGCGCGTGACGCGGCAGAATGGTCATCTGCCCCTCGCTTCCCGGCGCGATGACCTGCTCCGCGTCACCATCGAACACGCCGCGCTGGGCGGTGATGATGGTGACGTGCAACAGCGCTCGCTGAGACATGCTCAGTCTCCCTTTCCACAGTCACGCCGCGCGCTGGCGTCGCCCCGTGCGTGAGCGGGAACGCCAGCGCGAAGCGCGCGTCGTCAGCCTACTGACGGGCGGCTTCCTCGGCGGCGCGCTCGACCACCTCGTCAATCGAGCCAGCCATGTAGAACAGCACCTCGGAGATGTCGTCGTGCTTGCCGTCGAGAATCTCCTTGAAGCCGCGCACTGTCTCCGCCAGCGACACCGTGCGGCCAGGACGGCCCGTGAAGGCCTCGCCGACGTTGAACGGCTGCGAGAAGAACTGCTCGATCTTGCGGGCGCGCGTCACGGTCAGCTTGTCCTCGTCGCTCAACTCGTCCACACCCAGGATCGCGATGATGTCCTGGAGGTCCTTGTAGCGCTGCAAGACGCGCTTGACCGCCTGAGCGACATCATAATGCTCCTGCCCGACGATATTCGGGTCGAGGATGCGGCTGGTCGAGGCCAGCGGGTCCACCGCCGGGAAGAGGGCGCGCGACGCCAGCGAGCGCTCCAGCACGATGGTCGAGTCGAGGTGGGCGAAGGTGGTGGCTGGCGCCGGGTCGGTGTAGTCGTCGGCTGGCACATACACCGCCTGCATCGACGTGACCGACCCCTTCTTGGTCGAGGTGATGCGCTCCTGAAGCTGCCCCATCTCCTCGGCCAGGTTCGGCTGGTAGCCCACCGCCGACGGCATGCGCCCCAGCAGCGCCGAGACCTCAGCGCCCGCCTGTGTGAAGCGGAAGATGTTGTCGATGAAGAGCAGCACGTCGCGCCCTTCCTGGTCGCGGAAATACTCCGCAATGGTCAGGCCGGAGAGCGCCACGCGCAGGCGTGAGCCAGGCGGTTCGTTCATCTGGCCAAAGACCATCGCCAGCTTGTCCAGCACACCCGCCGCCGTCATCTCCTCCAGCAGGTCGTTGCCCTCGCGAGTGCGCTCACCCACGCCAGCAAAGACCGAGAGGCCGCCACCAGCGCCAGCCGCGTCGTCGCCCTTCATCGAGGTCTTGGCGATGTTGTTGATCAGTTCCTGGATGATGACAGTCTTGCCGGTGCCAGCGCCGCCAAAGGTGCCAATCTTGCCGCCGCGCATGAATGGCGCAATCAGGTCGATGACCTTGATGCCCGTCTCCAGCACTTCGGTCGAAGTCGCCTGATCCTCGATGCCAGGCGCCGGGCGGTGGATCGGCCAGCGCGGCGCGCCCGTCGGAGCGGGCTTGTTGTCCACTGGCTGCCCCAGCACGTTGAAGATGCGGCCTAGCGTCTCCTGGCCGACCGGCACCGTGATCGGGCCGCCCGTATCGTAGGCCTCCTGGCCGCGCATCATGCCATCGGTCGGCCCCATGCCGACACAGCGCACGATATTGTTGCCGAGCAACTGCTCGACCTCCAGGGTCAGCGGCGTCTCCTGGCCGGGAATCGCCGTCTCGATCGCGTTGTAGATCGCGGGCAACTCCTCAGCCTTGAACTCGATGTCAACCACATTGCCGAGCACCTGGCGCACAATGCCCTTGGCGCGGGTCGTGGTGGCGCTTGCCATTGCTTATCTCCTGCCTCTACTGAAGCGCGTTCGCGCCAGAGACAATTTCCAGGATTTGCGTCGTAATCGCCGTCTGGCGCACCTTGTTGTACGTCAGCGTCAGATCAGCCAGCAGGTCGTTCGCACTGTCCGTCGCGTTCTTCATCGCCAGCATCTGCGCCGAGTAGAAGCTTGCGACCGTCTCCAGCAGCGGCTGGTGAATCTGCGTCTCCACATAGCGCGGCAACAGCGCGGCGAAGATCGCCAGCGCATTCGGCTCGAAGATGTATTGCGGCTCCGGGCCATCATGCTCCTCAGCCGCGGGCGGCTCGACAGGCAGAAGTTGCGTCACGGTTGGCGTCTGCACGACCGTCGAGACGTACTTCGGATAGACCAGCAGCGCACGGTCGATCTCGCCAGCAATGTAGGCGTCGGTCACGGTCCGCGCGATGGCGCGAATGTCAGCCGACTTCGGCTGGTCGCCCAGCGCCATGAACTCAGCCAGCATGTCCTGCTTTGTCCGCGTAATGAAGTCGCGCCCCTTGCGTCCGACCGCCACGAAGGTGATCGGCAGGCTGGGATTGTTGTACTCGCGGCGCAACTCTTGCGCGAGGGTCGCCGCGCGCCTGTTCACGTTGCTGCTCAGCGCGCCCGCCAGGCCGCGATCCGGCGTGACGAGCACAATGGCGACACGCTTTACGTCGCGCTTCTGCATCAGCGGCAGGTCGCTCACATCGTCCGCTTGCGCCGCCACCCGCGAGAGCATCTTCGAGAGCTGGTCGGCGTAGGGGCGCGCGGCGACCACGCGCTCCTGCGCCCGCCGCATCTTGCTGCTGGCGACGAGTTGCACGGCGCGGGTAATCTGCGCGACGTTCCGCACCGAGCGGATGCGCCGCCGGAGTTCCTGAGTCGAGGCCATATTCTTCTCCTGCTCCGCCAGCGGGCGCCCCTCACGAGACACCCGCCGCCGGGAGTCAGCCTCGCGCTAGCGCGGCGCCGTCTGCTTGTAGGCCTTGATCGCCGCGTCGATCTGGTCGAAGATGTCCTGCGGGAGCTTCTTCTTCTCCACGACCGTCGTCTGCACGATGGCGTTCACCAGGTCAGGATAGTTCGCATCCATGAAGAGGTGGAACTGCTTCTCCCACTCCTCGACCAGATCCACCGGCGTATCGTCGAGCTGGCCTGTGCTGGCCGCGTGGATGATCATGATCTGGTGCGCGACGGGCATCGGCTCGTACTGCTTCTGCTTCATGATCTCCTGCTGGCGACGACCGCGCTCGATCTTGCGCTTTGTCACCGCGTCGAGGTCCGAGCCGAACTGCGCGAAAGCCGCCAGGTCGCGGAACTGCGCCAGGTCCAGCTTCAGTGTGCCGGCCACCTGCTTCATCCCCGGCGTCTGCGCATCGCCACCCACGCGGCTGACCGAAAGACCCACGTTGATGGCAGGGCGCTGGCCTGAGTTGAAGAGGTCAGTCTCGAGGAAGATCTGCCCATCGGTAATCGAGATGACGTTGGTGGGGATGTAGGCCGAGATGTCGTTGAACTTGGTCTCCACAATCGGCAGCGCCGTGAGCGACCCCCCGCCATAGTCTTTGTTGAGCCGGGCGGCACGCTCCAGCAGGCGGCTGTGCAGGTAGAACACGTCGCCAGGATAGGCTTCGCGGCCCGGCGGGCGGCGAATGATCAGCGACATGTTGCGGTATGCATCGGCATGCTTGCTCAGGTCGTCGTAGATGATGAGCGCGTCACGGCCAGATTCCATGAACTCCTCACC
>DASVWQ010000372.1:0-6776 GCA_036393135.1 Ktedonobacterales bacterium | reverse complement strand
CATCACCCCAACCGGGCGGAGAAGCCGCGCCACGAGGCGATCAGCCCCGCGCGGAAGGTGAGGAAGCTGGCGCCCTCGAAGACGCGGCGCTCGTCATCGGTGTCGCGGGTGTACTCCCAGCGCCACTCGGCGGCGGCCAGCGCGCCATCGGGGCTGGCGAGCAGGCGCGCGACCGTGAAGTGGGCGTCGTGGTGGCGAGCGGCGAAATCGGCGAGGAAGCCGTGGATCGCCGCGCGCCCCCGGAAGCTGGCCATTGGCGGCTCGTCGTAGGTCGCGTCCTCGGTGAAGAGGGCTGCCGCGCCGTCCGCGTCGCCGCTGGCCAGCCGCTCGCCAAACGCCCGCAGGACCTCCGCAGGCGTCATGGCGGCGCTAGCGGACATCGAAGAGCGCCTCCTGCTCGGCGGGCGTGGCGAAGATCTCGGCGTTGCGGATCAGCTCCACGACCTTCTTGCGCCCCTTCGGGCTGCCGATGAAGACCGCGCCGACAAGGTGGTTGTCCTTGAAGAAGAACTTGCGGTAGTCGGTGTTGCCCTTGTCTCCGGGCGCCGACTTCGAGGTCGAGGTCAGCGCCGGATTGTTCGATTCCGCGATGCCCATCACCGCGATGTTGGTGTTGAAGAGCGGGCTGGTGTAGGTCGGCACATCGCGGTAGGCCTCGCGGGCGCCCGCCATATTGCGCGCGACCAGTCGCCCATGCGCCAGCGCGTTGTCCCACGTCCCCATCGTATGGTGGACGCCGATCATCGAATCGTAGAATTCCGCCACGTCGCCCGCTGTATAGACGCCGGGAACGTTCGTCTCCAGATACTCGTTCGCGACGATGCCAGTCTTGCGCTCGATAGGGGTATCGGCGAGGAAGCTGTGGTTGAGGGTCAGGCCGAGGCCCACGCCGATCATGTCAGCGGGATAGGTCTTGCCAGAGGTGGCGACGACGTGCTGCGGCTGCCCGTTCGCGGCGACCACACTGGTGATGGATTCGCCGTGGATGACCTCTACGCCGTGCGCGCGGGCGATGTTGTCCACAAGTCGCCCACCCGCCTCGTCGAGGATGGTGCGGAGCCAGTAGGGGCCGCGCATCAGCCAGGTGACATGCACGCCGCGCACGTTCAGCCCCTCGGTCAGCTCGTAGGCGATGAAGCTGCCGCCGGAGGTGACAGCCGTCTTACTCTGGAGGGCGTTGGCGATCAGCGTCCGGGTGTCATCCATCGTCACGAAGTTGAAGATGCGGTCCACGCTCTCCACGCCGGGGACGGCGAGCTTGTTGGCCCAGCCGCCCGTCGCCACCAGCAGCGCGTCATAGGGCAGCGGGCCGCCGTGGTCGAGGTAGACCACCTGCCCGGCGGTGTCCACGCGCGTCACCGTCGTTTCGGTCAGCAGGGTGATGCGCTGTTCCGCATGCCACGCAAGGGTGCGCATGAAGACCTTCTCTTCGGGAAGCAGCCCTTGCAGATAGCGTGGCAGTGAGACGCGGTTGTAGAGCGGGTGCGGCTCGTTAGTGATGAGCCAGATGTCGCAGGCCGGGTCGTTCTTGCGAAGTTCCTGAGCGCAGGTGGTGCCTGCGATGCCGTTGCCGATGATGACGTATTTCTTGCCGACTTCAGCCGCCAATGGAGCGCTCCTCACAGGCCCGCGCGGGCAGCGGGACACGCCGCGAGCCGCCGGGGCCGCTGACGGCGCCCTGACTCAGGCCCAATCGCGCGGTTGATGGGCGCCACGGGCATGATAACACACCGTGCGGCGCCCCCTCGCTCATTCCCAGACGGCGCGGATGCCTGCTAGTCGTGGAGGTGCGAGGCGTCGGAGCCGTACGGCGCTGGCTCGCTGGCGTCGGGACGATAGCCCGCCTCGTCGGCTTCGGCGCGCGTCGCGAAGTAGATGCGGTGCTGCGGGACCGGCAGGCGCGGCGAGCCAGCCACATGATAGACCCGCGTGAGGATGTTGCCGACATAGGCTGCGTCGGCGCCCTCGCTGGGGTCGAAGGCCAGTGGCTCGCCCTCGCTCGGCTCCTCGACCGGCGGCTCCTCGGCGACGGTGAGGGTGTCCGGCGCGAGCGGCGTCGTCTGCGCCTGGGCGCGCGGCTCCGGTGGCGCGGAGGTTGTCGGCGTCGTCAGCGGAATCTCGACCAGCGTATCGTCATCGTCGTGGGCGGTGTTCATACGGTTGCGCAGCACGATGTAGGCGATGGCGCCCGCCGCAACCACCCCGACGCCTACTCCCAGCGCCCAGAGCGCCGCATTCGCCCGGCGGCTCGACACGGTGGGCGGCGTGGGGACAGCGACTGGCGCCGGTGGCTCGGCGGCGCTCCCCAATGGCAGGCGGCGCAGCGCATCGCGGGCGGCGGCGCTGACCTGGCGAAGGCTCTCTTGCGCCTGGGGCAGCCGCTCCTGAAGCGCCCCCTGAATGGCGTCCTGGATGCCGTCTGGCGGCAGCGATTGCGCGGCCCAGGCGATGGCGTCGTTCCAGCGGCCACTGGCCTGCTCCCGTAGCGCCTCGGCCCGCTCCGCCGCGCGCAGGGCCCGCCAGCGCGCGATCAGCGGCGCCGCCGCGCCCGCCGTCAGCAGTCCCATCTGAACCCAGCGGCCCCGGCCGCTGGCGCCTGTCGTTCCGTCTGGCGCCTCGGTGGTCATCATGCGTGGCATCTCTCTTTCTCTCCACATGCGGCTCACGCTACACGCTCTCCTAGTGTGCCTCACGCGCGCGTCCCAGCGCCAGAAGCGTGCGGCCTTTTGCGGATGGGGCGTGATACACTGTTGGCTGGAGCGCGCCGCGTACCCGCGCGGCGTCTGATTAGCTCTCTGATCCGCAGCGCAGCGAGATGGAGCCTGTTGGTGACAGCATTCTACAGCGCGTCGCTCACGCCGCCGCTCCACGGTGATTCAGACGAACCGCGTTCTCCACTCGTTCCGCTCTTGCCGATGCTTCAGCGCATTGTCGGGGCATACTGGACGAGCGCGGACTTCGCCGCACTTCTATACGACTGAGGAGGAGCTACAGCGGCTGCTCGACGGCTCCGATCTTGCGGCGCGGCGGGGATGAGCCGCAGCGGGGCGATGTGTGGCGCGGCGGGCGAACGGCGACAGGAGGAGCGAGAGCATGGCTGTGCGCAAGGCGGTGATTCCAGCGGCGGGACTCGGCACACGGGTGCTTCCAGCGACCAAGGCGATACCAAAAGAGATGCTCCCGCTGGCGGATACGCCCGCCGTGGAATATGTCGTCGCGGAGGCGGCGGCGTCAGGCGTCGAGCAGGTGACGTTCGTGGTCAACCGCTTCAAGCGCCCACTGGAAGACCACTTCGACGAGGCCCCCGAAATCCGCGCGGCGCTGGAGCGCAAAGGCGCGCGCGAACTACTGGCGCGGGTCGAGCAGTCCGAGCGCCTGGCCCGTTACATCTGGGTTCGCCAGCCGCGACCGCTGGGGCTGGGGCATGCCGTCCTCTGCGCGCGTGATACCATCGGCGACGAGCCGTTTGGCGTGCTGCTGGCCGATGACCTGGTGGACGCCGACGCCGACCCCTGCCTCGCCCAGCTCATCCGCGCGCACGAGCGCCACGGCGGGTGCGTGGTCGCCGTGATGCGTGTGCCACGGGCCGAGGTCTCGCGCTATGGCGTCGTCTCGCTTGGCGCGCGGGTGGATGAGCGCACGCACGAGGTGACGGGGCTGGTGGAGAAGCCCAGCGCCGACGAAGCGCCCTCCGACCTGATCGTCATCGGGCGCTATGTGCTGACCCCCGACATCTTCCCCGCGCTGGAGCGGACCGCGCCGGGCGCGGGCGGCGAGATCCAGCTCACCGATGGACTGCTGGGGTTGCTGCGGGCTGGCGGGCGGGTCTACGCCCACGAGTTCAGCGGTGTGCGCTATGACACGGGCGATCCGGTGGGACTGCTCACCACCTCCATCGCCTATGCCCTGAAGCGCCCCGACCTCGCGCCGGGCGTCCTGGCCTACCTCAAGACGCTGCGGCTCGACTGAGGCGCCCTCGCCCGCGCAGGTCGGCGCAGGTTGGCGCTTGCGCGCGCGACGATTTCGCGCGACAATACGCGCGGATTGCCCCCTGAGTGGGCGCATGCGTGTGAGAGTGGCCCGCGCGAGACGAGGCGGGTTTGTCTGTATGTGAGATGAGGAGAAACCGGCAGTGGAGGCTCAGCAGACTCCCACGGCGCCGCTCGCGGGACGTATCGCCGTCGTCACGGGTAGCAGTCGCGGTATCGGGCGGGCGACGGCGTTGCGCCTGGCGGGCATGGGCGCCGATGTCGCCATCAACTACCGCACTGACGCCGCCGGGGCCAGCGAGGCACGCGCGGCGGTCGAGGCGCTGGGCGTGCGGGCCATCACCGCGCAGGCTGATGTCTCGCAAGAGGAAGACGTCATTCGCCTCTTTCAGGAGGTCGAGGCGGGGCTGGGGCCGACCACCATTCTGGTCAACAACGCGGGCCTCACGCGCGACAAGCTGATCCTCCAGATGAAGCTCGAAGATTTCGATGGGCTGCTGGCGGCGAACCTGCGCTCAGCTTTCCTCTGCACGCGCGCCGCCATCCGCACGATGATGCGGGCGCGCTGGGGGCGGATCATCAACGTGTCCTCGATCTCCGGCCTGATGGGCCAGGTGGGACAGGCCAACTACGCCGCCTCCAAGGCTGGCCTGATCGCGCTGACCAAATCCACCGCGCGCGAACTGGGCAGCCGCAATATCACGGCGAATACGGTGGCGCCTGGTTTCATTCCAACGGAGCTGACGGCCAACGTCTCTGAGGAATTTCGCAAATACTATCTCGACCTGACGCCGCTCAAGCGTTTTGGCACGGCGGAAGAGGTGGCGGCGATGATCGCGTTCCTCTGTTCGCCCGACGCGGGCTATATCACTGGCCAGACCATCGCGGTCGATGGTGGCATCAGCATGCAGTAGGTCGCCGGAAGTCCCATCACGGAAGCGCGTTCCCAGCGTTTTAGACTACAGTATGCGCGACGCGCTCCGGCTACCCATGAGTGTGAGTAGGAAGCGACGATTGTATGGATGATGCGCAGCGCCAGGCGCAGCCCGCGCCCATGGGCGGCGAGGCCAGCGCTCCGGCGACCCGGCGCGGGATCGGCGTGGTCCTGCCCGCCTACAACGAAGAGGCGGTGATCGCGGACACGGTGCGCGCCTGCGCTGAGACGCTGGCCGCCATCGCGCCCGACTATGAGATCATCGTGGTGGATGATGGCTCGCGCGACCGCACAGGCGTCATCGCCGATGCGCTGGCGGCGGCGAATCCGCGTGTGCGGGTGATCCACAACCAGGGCAATCGCGGCTATGGCGGCGCGCTCATCGCGGGCTTCGACGCGGTGACGAAGGACCTCACCTTCTTCATGGACTCCGATGGGCAGTTCGACATTCGCGACCTGGCGCGGCTGCTGGCGCTGCACGAGCGGGGCTATCGCGCTGTGCTGGGCTATCGCGAGCATCGGAAGGATGGCGCTATCCGCCGCCTGAACGCCTGGGGCTGGAATGTGCTGGTCTCGGCGATGTTTGGCCTGCATGTGCGCGATGTGGACTGCGCGTTCAAGGTCTACGACACTGATCTGGTGCGCATGCTGGGGGTCCACTCCGAGGGCGCGATGGTCAATACCGAGATGCTGGTAAAGCTGAAGCTGCTCGGCGTGCGTTATGCCGAGACGCCCGTGCGCCACCTGCCGCGCCTGCATGGCTCGGCGACTGGCGCAAACCTGCGCGTCATCCTGCGCGCCTTCCGCGAGTTGCTGCGGCTGCGGTCGCGGCTGCGCGCGTGGCGCCCGACCCCGCCAGTCGCGGAAGCCAGCGTGGCGCCGACCCAGGTGATGCGCGGATAGAGAGCGCCACGTCATGCCGTCCAACTCGTCTCTTCGGCTCTCAGCCGCCGCGCTCGCATTCATCCAGGCGCAGCGGGTGGCGCGGCTGGCTACCAGCGACGCGACCGGGCGTCCGCACGTCGTCCCTGTCTGCTACGCCTTCGATGGCGCCCGCTTCTACGTCCCGCTCGATGAGAAGCCGAAGCGAGTGGATGCGCTGCGGCTGCGGCGCGTGCGCAACATCCTCGCCCGCCCTGAGGCCGCCCTGCTGGTCGACCGCTACGACGACGACTGGTCGCGGCTGGGCTATGCGCTGGCCCAGACACGCGCCGCGCTGCTCTTCCCCGACGCGCCAGGCCATGCGGCAGGCGTGGCGGCGCTGCGGACGCGCTACCCGCAGTACCGCGCGATGGCGCTGGAGTCGGCGCCGCTGATCGCGCTGGAGCCGACGCGCTGGAGCCTCTGGGGGCCAGCGCTCGCCGACGCCGCCGAAGCCGATGCGCTGGCCAGCGAGTGGCTGCGTCCCGGTCGCGGAGTGGACTTCCCGCCGCTGGCGCGTGGTCGCCGCTCGGTGCGCGCTTTCACCGACCGACCCGTGCCGCGCGCCGCGCTGGAGGAGCTGCTGGAGGCGGCGGCATGGGCGCCCTCGCCCCATGGGCGGCAGCCGTGGCGCTTCGTTGTGCTGACCCGCGCGGAGGCGAAGGCGCGGCTGGCGGAGGCGATGGGCGAACAGTGGCGCGCGACGCTGGCGCAGGATGGCGAGCCTGCCGAGGTGGTGGCGCGGCGGCTCAGCGCGTCGCACGCGCGCATCCGCGAGGCGCCTGCGCTGGTGCTCGCCTGCCTCTATCTGGAGGACCTCGACCGCTACCCTGACGCCGACCGCCAGCGCGCCGAGGAGACGATGGCCATCCAGAGCCTCGGCGCGGCGATCCAGAATCTCCTGCTCGCGGCCTACGCACAAGGGCTGGACA
>DASVWQ010000371.1:0-3859 GCA_036393135.1 Ktedonobacterales bacterium | reverse complement strand
CAATCGAGCTTCATCGCGGAGTGGGCGCAGCTCTCGGTGGAGGCTTCCCCTGCGCCAAACGTGACGCCCGCCACCACGTCAACGGCGACCGGCGCGGCCTGGACGAGCGCGAGCAGCCTGGCGCAGGCCGCCAGCGTCGCGCCCGCGAGCCTGCGCATACAGTACAACGCCTCGCTTGGGGCGACCTCCAAGACCTCATCGCCGCAATATGTTTTGCAGCGCTCGGATGACTGGGGCCAGACGTGGAAAAACCTGACGCCGCCGCAGATTCCCGGCGTGACGTATCCCGATAGTCTGAATGTGATGGGTGGCGCGGAGAGTCCGGTGAACCCGCAGGTTTTCATCCTGACGCTCCAGCTCAACGGCGTAAACTACAGCGTCTGCCCGAAGAATAGTGTGCTAGTGTGCCAACTCCAGTACGTGACGGCTAACGGCGGCGCAACCTGGCAGAAGCTGACCCTGCCAGCCCCCGGCCTACTGGGCCTTCAGCTCCCGTTTGGCTTCTCGGGGACCAATCTGGCGGCGCAGGGATCGAGGCTTTACAGCGTGGTCAACCAGGTCACGCTCGCAGCGAGCGGCACGCCCCCACCCGGTCGGCTGGTGGTAAGCGACGACGGCGGCGTGACCTGGCGGCTGGCCGACTCGGCGCTGGCCTCACGTGGGCTGCTCGTCTACTTCTATGCCGTCAGCCCCAGCGGCTCCTCGGCCTACGTCGTGGCAGGCCCGAACGACGCCAACATCGACTTGCAGACAGGACAACTCCCGCCATTCTCGCTCTGGCGCAGCGACGACGCGGGCGCGACCTGGACGAAGGGCGCCGCGCTGCCCGCCCAGACGAACAACATCCAGATGCTCGCGGTGGACAACCAGGCGACCGGAAAACATGCGTTCTACTTAATGACTCAAGCACAAAACGCCAACACGGCGCTGCTCTCCTACAGTGGCGACGGCGGCGCGTCGTGGAGCGCCTCTACCAGCGTGCCATCGCCCAACGACCCGAACGTACTGCTGGCCTCGCTACCCTCCGGCGCAGTCCTGCTGGGCGGCGACGGCGGCTCCGGCCTGGCCGAGTGGAACGGGACGGCGAAGACGCCAACCACCCTGACGCAACCGACCTGGATGGAGCGCGTAGACTCCGCATACGTCACCCCACTCTCTGGCGGCGCGGTCCGGATCTTCCTCATCGCCCACGACCGGAACGGCCAGGGCTACTGGGAGTATACTCAACTGACGCCGTGAGCCACCGCGCATCCGTCCGGGCAAGGATGCCGGATTGGCGCCTGCCGCCGCGGCCAGCGGAAGGAGCGCGCGATGCGCAGGAAATTGGCGAACGTGGGGGTTGCGGCGCTGATCGCGCTGGTGACGGCGCTGGCGCTGGCGGGCTGCCAGCTACGCGGGGCTGTGACGCCGATCTACATCACGCCAACCATTATCGTCTCGCCCACGGTTCGCGTACCCGCTGGCTGGACACTGGCGCCAACGTCCAGCCAGGTAGCGAGCATCGCGCCCGCGAGCCTGCGCACACAGTACCAAGCCAGCGCGGGGCAGTCCGCCACCGGCGCGCCGTTCCTCATCCTGCGTCGCACGGACGACTTTGGACTCCACTGGACGGATCTCACGCCACCTGCCACCGCGGGCGTCATGTCCGCAAGCGCCATCGTCAACGCCATCGGCCAGCAGAGTCCGCTCAACCCCCGCATCTTCATCCTGTCGTTGGAGATGCGGGGAAGCCCATGCTCAGGGCAAACCGAAGTGTCTGGCGCGCAATGCCGCTACCAGTACGTCACGGCAGATGGTGGCGCGACCTGGCGCCCGCTCACGCTGCCCGTCCCCGGCGTCCTGGGCATCCTCAGCGCCATCCCCAGCATTCGCCCGCCCACTCAGGCGCAGGGCGGCAGACTCTATAGCACCGTGACCGATACGAGCGTCAGCGGCGCCGATGGCGTCGTTCCTCCTGGGCGGATCGTCGCCAGCGAGGATGGCGGCGCCACCTGGCGGCTGGCCGACGGCGACATCGCGGCGCGGGGGCTGCGCGTCTACGGCTACGCGGCGGCGCCCAGCGGCTCCACGGTCTTCGCCGTGACAGGAACAGCGACCTCAGGCCCCACGGGCATCTGGCGCAGCGACAACGCCGGGGCAAGCTGGGCGCGCGTGGGACCGCTGCCGGGCGTGGCCGCGCTCGACCTGATGGCGACCGTCGAACACTCCAGTGGAAAGGCGCTGCTCTATCTGGAGGCCGATGACCAGGCCAATCACACCCACCTCTATGCCAGCTACACTGGCGGGGCGCCCTGGCTGGCCAATATCGACCTCACCGCGCTGAATCCCGCGACAGGCGCGCCCTCGTTCCTCGCCCCGCTGCCCGATGGCTCCGCGCTGATGGGTGACATGAGCATGATGAAGGTGTGGAACGCGACGATGCGCGCGCCTCGCACTGTGGCGCCCGCATCCGGCCCCATCGGAGCCAATGGGTTCACGCTTCAGCCACTCACGAGTGGACGCTTCCGCGTGTGGCTGGTGGGAACGAATCCGGCAGGCGCCTGGTTCTACGCCTATACCACCTTCGCCTTCTGATTATGAACGGCGCCGCTGCATCTCTGGTCTCCGCCGCATGCCCTCCCGAGCGAAATACACTAAGGCGACCAGGAATGCGCACACCGCGAGGAACAACGCGGCCATCTCCAACGCGAACCAGAGATTAGACCCATACAGATTGGCCAGCGCCGCAACTGCCGCTAAGCCCGCGCACAGCGCGAAGGCGACGAGGCCCAGGCTGATCCACCGATACGCCAGGACATGGCGTCGTTGTCCATACACCCACCAGAAGAGCGCGTACAGGAGGAATGCAACACACGCGAAGACCGGAGCCCAAATCTGCTGTGGGGACATAGCATACCTCCGCGCTATCTACGGCTTTACGGCGTGGTGATGGTCAGGCTCTCGACGACGAGTTGCACATTCTGGTCCACCAGGACGAAGCGCACCGGCGCAAGCGGGGTAGCGCTGCGCACCGTCCCGATCAGCCCGCCTCCGGTGATGAAGGACAGGTCCTGGCCATCCGACTGCACAACATAGGGGCGGGTGCTGCGCCCCGGCGTGAAGTCGGCGGTGCCGAAGGTATTGTTGGAGTTCGGGTCGGGCGAGGCGGGATAGACGATGGCGTAGCTATGCAAGGTATGCTCGACCGAACTGGCCTCGGCGGTGTAGAGCAGCTTGCCGTCTGGCGTCTGCCCCAGCACGCCATACATGTTGTTGACGCCCGGCCCGTTTGCGGCGAGCGCGCGGATGTCCATGTGGAGGGTGTAGCGCTGGGCCGTCACGACATAGGGAATCGGCACGGCAAGGACAGCGGCGCTTTGGCCGTCGTTGACGAGTTGGCCGTTCACGATGCTCCAGTGGGCGGGCAGTTTCCACTCGCCGGGGCGCGCCGCCCAGTCGGCCTGATAGAGCGTCTGCGGCGCGGGGGTCGCCGTCGCGGTGGGCGTAGCTGTCGGCGTCGCGCTGATAGAGGCGCCGCCGCTGCAGCCCACCATGCTCGCCGCTATGCCCGCCAGCAGCGCGACGAGCGCGAGTGGCTGCGTCCTTGCGCGGCGCCCGTGCAGCCAGCCGATTCTCTCCGCAGTCATGCCATCCTGCTCTTTCATGCGCTAGTCTCCTGATCTTGTGAATGAGACGCGCATGAGGCAGGCCTATTTTCAACGGTACCGTCCGCATTGTGGCGCAACGTTCGCGTCGTATACACTGTGCGGCAGGGAGCGCCGTCCATGGGGCGCGGCGAACGGAGAGCCACCGGAAGGGTCACGGGCATGCGGATCACGGCGCTAGGGCAGGCGGGCCTGTTTGTCGAGACGAAGTACGG
>DASVWQ010000370.1:0-9472 GCA_036393135.1 Ktedonobacterales bacterium | reverse complement strand
CGACCGGCGCCGAGGCGATTCACCCCGGCTACGGCTTCCTCTCGGAGAACGCCGAGTTCGCCCAGGCCTGCGCCGACGCCGGACTGGTCTTCATCGGCCCACCACCCGACGCCATCCGCCTGATGGGATCGAAGACAGCCGCCAAGCGCGCCGTGGAGGCTGCGGGCGTCCCAACCGTGCCAGGCTATATGGGCGACGCGCGCGACACGAAGACGCTAGAGCGCGAGGCCGCGCGCATCGGCTATCCGATCATGCTGAAGGCGGCGGCGGGCGGCGGCGGCAAGGGCATGCGCGCGGTGCGGTCGGCCAGCGAGTTCGTGGAAGCGCTGGAGGCGGCGCGGCGTGAAGCGCTGGCGGCGTTTGGCGACGACGCTGTGTTCCTCGAAAAGCTGGTCGTCGCGCCGCGTCACGTCGAGTTCCAGATCCTCGCCGACACCCACGGCCACACCATCCACCTGGGTGAGCGCGAGTGTTCCATCCAGCGCCGCCATCAGAAGATCATCGAGGAGAGTCCCTGCCCGGCGCTGACTCCCGCGCTGCGCGCCGAGATGGGCGCCGCCGCCGTCGCCGCCGCCCGGTCGGCGGGCTACGTCAACGCTGGCACCTGCGAGTTCCTGCTGGACCAGGACGGCCGCTACTACTTCCTGGAGATGAACACGCGCCTCCAGGTCGAGCATCCAGTGACGGAGGCGGTGACGGGCTTCGATCTGGTGCGCTGGCAGCTCGCCATCGCGGCGGGCGCGCCCCTCACCATCCGCCAGGAGGACATCAGCCCACGCGGCCACGCCATCGAGGCGCGGCTCTACGCCGAAGACCCCGCCCACGCCTACCTGCCCTCCAGCGGGCGGGTCGCGGTCTTCGCGCCGCCACGCGCGCCCGGTGTGCGGACAGACACTGGCATCGAGCCAGGCGATGAGGTGACGGTCAACTACGATCCGATGCTTGCCAAGCTGATCGCCCACGCCGAGAGCCGCCCCGCCGCCATCGCGCGGCTGCGCTGGGCGCTGGACCACTTCCCCATCCTGGGCGTCGCAACCAACAGCGCGCTGCTCCGCGCCATCGTGGACGAGCCAGACTACCAGGCGGGCAAGACCAACACCGCCTATCTGGAGACGCACGACTTCGAGCCGCTGCTGGCAACCGGCGCGCCGCCCACCGAGGCGCTGATCGCCGCCGCGCTCTGGGACGCCCAGACCACCAGCCAGTACACTCACGCCCACGGCAAGCCGTTCAATCCGTGGCGCACTGGCGGGGCAGCCAGCGTGGCGGGCGGTGAGCGGCTCGCGCGGTACACTGTCGGCGAGGCCAGCTACCTCGTCCGGCTGCGGGCGGCGGCGGATGGCGCAGGCTATCTCGTCACGCTCGATGGCGCGCCATTCCCCGCCGATGGCGCAGCGGTCGCGGCGCGTATCGGCGCGAGCGGGCGCGTGACGCTGGCCTGGGGCGACCAGCGCGAGACGCTGGCGGTCGCGCGGCGTGGCTATGAGACGCTGGTGTGGCGGCGCGGGCAAACCTTCACGTTGCTGCGTCCACGTCCGCTGGATGTAGAATCCACCGCGCTCGGCGGCGATCATCGGGGCGGCGCGCAGACCCTCGCCGCGCCGATGGCTGGCACGATCATCAAGGTGAACGTGGCGGCGGGTGATCTGGTCGAGGCGCGCCAGACCCTCGTAGTGCTGGGCGCGATGAAGATGGAGCACGCGATCACCGCGCCCCACGCGGCCCGCGTCCGCCGGGTCAACCACGCGGTGGGCGATGTCGTGCGTGGCGGCGCGCCACTGGTCGAGCTGGCCGCGCCAGAGGAGGCGCCACATGACTGATTCGCCATTGAAGGGCATACCCTCGCGCGTGACGGTGGTCGAGGTTGGCCCGCGCGACGGCTTGCAGAACGAGAAGGGCGTCATCGCCACCGCCGACAAGATTACTTTCATCAACCTGCTGGCGGACGCGGGATTCTCCGTGATCGAGGCGACCTCATTCGTCAGCCCGCGCGCGATCCCGCAGCTTGCCGACGCCACCGAGGTGATGGCGGGCGTGACACGCCGCCCCGGCCTGCGCTACCTCGCCCTGACTCCCAACGTGAAGGGTATGGAGCGCGCCATCGCGGCGGGACTGGACGAAGTGGCCGTCTTCACCGCCGCCAGCGAGACCTTCACCCAGCGCAACATCAACACCAGCATCGCGGGCAGCCTGGAAAATTTCAAGCTCGTGGTGTCGCTCGCGCGCGAGGCGAATATCCGCGTGCGCGGCTACATCTCGACTGCGTTCGGCTGCCCGTATGAGGGCGCGGTAGCGCCGGAGGCGGTGCGTCGGGTGGCCGCCGCGCTGCTGGAGATGGGCGTCGCGGAGCTGTCCATCGGCGACACGATCGGCGTAGCCACGCCCGACCAGGTGGTCGCCGTGACGGAAATCCTGCGCCCGCTGCTGCCGATGGAGCGGCTGGCCATGCACTTCCACGACACACGTGGCACGGCGCTAGCCAACGTCATGACCGCGCTTCAGCTTGGCGTCAGCATTTTCGATAGCTCGGCTGGTGGGCTGGGCGGTTGCCCCTACGCCCCCGGCGCCTCTGGCAACCTCGCCACCGAGGACCTGCTCTATCTGCTGCGCGGGTTGGGCATCGAGACGGGCATCGACCTGGAGAAAGTGGTGGCGGCCAGCGCCTTCCTGGCGAACGCGCGCGGCGCCGCTCCAGCCAGCCGCTACTACGCAGCCGCCACCGCCGAGCGCTAGCCGCGAGGCGCCACTCAGAGGCCGCCCAGATCGAGCGCCAGCGCGTCGGTCAGCGGGGCGAGCATGATGCGCAGCGATTCCTCCTGCCGCAGCCATCGGCGCACGTCGTGGACCCGCATCTCGTAGTGCGCGTTGCGGCGGCCCACGCTGACGCGACCCTTCTCGATCGCGAAGCACAGATCACCGAACGTCACAGCGTCGGGTGTGTCTTGAGTTGTCGCGGGGTCAGGGGAATAGTCCATCGTGTTCCTCCTCGCCACCGTGTTCCATCTCTAGTGTACTGGACGGGCGCAACCCCTCGCGGCGTGACCTATTCCTCCGCCGCCTGTTCCTCATCGGTCATCATAGCGATATCGGCGCCAGAGCGGAAGCGTCGCGCGTCACACTAGTGGGCGCGGTAGCTGGCCCGCCCCAGGCCACAATCACAGGTGGAGCGTGATGCACCCACTCGACGTCAACGCCACGCTTGAGGAAGCGCTCAACATCGTCGGCATGTTTGTGTTCGCCATTTCCGGCGCGCTGCTCGCCGTCCGCAAGAATTACGACATCGTTGGGATGGCCGTGCTGGCCGAGATTACCGCCATTGGCGGCGGCGTCCTGCGCGACCTGATTCTGGGCGCGGTCCCGCCAGCCGCGTTCACGGATCTCTTCTCATTCATCGCGCCAATAGCGGCGACGCTGCTGACCTTCTTCGCCTACGAGCGGATCAACCGCATCCAGGCTGCTGTGCTGATCTTCGACGCGGCGGGGCTTGGCGTCTTCTGTGTGGTGGGGACGGTCAAGGCGCTGGCCTGGGGGATGGGGCCAATCTCGGCCATCGCGCTCGGCGCAATCACCGCTGTCGGCGGTGGCATCATGCGTGACGTACTGGCCCGTGAGGCGCCCGCCGTGATGCGCTCCGATAGCGAGTTGTACTTCCTGCCCGCGCTGCTCGGCAGCATCATCATCGTGGTGGTGAGTAGCCTGCATCTCTATGGCGCCATCGCGGCAGGGCTGGCGGCGCTGCTCGTCTTCGCCCTGCGCCTGGCCGCGCTGCGCTTCCACTGGGGCGCGCCCACACCGCGCCGCCGAGCCAAAGCCAACGACAGTTAGGCCAGGCTATTCGTCCTCGTCATCATTGTCCTCGTCCTCGTCCTCGTCCTCATCATCGCCATCATCATCGTCCTCATCATCGTCATCGTCATCGTCATCGTCATCATCGCTATCATCACTATCGTCGCTATCGTCGCTATCCTCGGCGGCTGAGGGCAGGCCATGCTCCTCGGCGTAGAGCGCGTCCACCGCCGCGCGCATCTGGCGCAAGCCCGCCCCGACGCCATCCACCACCAGCGCCTCCAGCCGCGCCACCCGTCGCTGGAGCGCCGCCTCCAGATCGTCGGGCGACATTGCCAGCAGGCCCGCCAGTTCGGCCAGCGCCTCTGGCGTGGCGGGGACGAAGCTGTCGTCGCGCGGCTCCCACGTCGCCAGCGGCAGCAGGCTTACCTCGAACGGCTCATCATCACCGCCCTCCGGCCGCAGGTAATTGATGGTCAGGAAGCGGCGCTGATAGGGCCAGTGAGCGCCCACCAGGCCGATGTTGACGATGACGCCCAGGCGCCGCGTCTCCTCGGCGGGCAAGCGCAGATCCTGGCGCAGCATGGCCAGCGTATCGCTGATCGTGTCGGCGTGGCATGAGGTCGCGATGGCGAATCCCTCGCCAGGCAGGCCCAACAGCCGCCGCGCATTGCGGCCCCACATGTAGATGCGCAGGTGGTCGCTGACCTCGTTCGCCAGCACGCAGGTGGTCGCCGCATCGACCTCGCTGACGAAGCCGAAGTCCTCGAACATGCCCATGGTGTAGACCAGCGTCGAACCGAGCGGCAGAAAGCCAAGCAGCGCGTTTAGAGTGGTCGTCTTGCCCACGCCTGGCGTCGGGTCAGTCGGGCCAGAGACGATCACCGAGCTGTGGCGCTCCACCAGCAGCCAGAGCAGCGCGGCGGAGCGGGCGTCCAGGCTGCCAGCGGCGATCAGTTGCGCCACCGAGAGCGGGCGGTCCGACTCGTAGTGCCACATGCGGCGCTGGTAGGGGCTGCGGGGATCGAACATCGCGCGCCTCGCTCTCTATGGTTCGCCTTGCGCCACACCCGACGCGCTACATGATCACGCCCGATGGCGCGCCCGTGTCCGTCGCAGCCGCCTTGCCATCGCCGCTATCCTTCGCCTCCTCGCTGGCGGGCGGCGCGGGCGGCTTCGGCGAAACAAGCCATCCCGGCGCAATCGTCCAGTTGACGGCCACCAGCGCTGGCGAGTGGCCATCCGTGAAGGCCAGCGCGCTGATCGAGGCGTTGCCGATGACGATGAAGCGGGCGCCATCCAGCGGCGCGCTGGTGTAGTTGGCGATGATGAGCTTGATAACATCAGCATGCGCCACCACCACCACATCATCGCCCGCCGTCGGGTCGGCCCGTAGCGCCTCGATCACCGCAACCGCCCGCTCGCGCACCTGCTCGAAGCCCTCGATCCCGTCCGGCGGCGCGGTCGGCTTCTCCAGGAACTTCGCCCAGCCGGGATCATCTTTCGCCACCTCAGAGATGGTGCGCCCGGCCCACGCGCCGATGTCGGTATCCATCAGGCGCGGCTCTTCGCGCACCGGCAACTCCCAGCCGCGCGCGATGATCTCCGCCGTCTCGCGGGCGCGCTCCAGTGGGCTGCTGACGACCGCGCTGAGCCGCAGCCCTGCCAGCGCGATGGCCGCCTGATGCGCCTGCCGCCGCCCCTCATCGGTCAGTGGGACATTGGGAAGCTGCCCCGGCAGCCGATTCTCGACATTGAACGTGGACTGACCGTGGCGCACGAGCAGGAAGCGCTGTGTGCGGGCAGGCTTGCGTTCGCCCCGCTGTTCGGTCGTGGCGGGTTGAGCGCTGTCGGCATGCGCGCCATTCTGGGATGCTGTCTCTCGCTGTTGTTCCATGAGCCTCTGCGCTAGTGAACGGCCACGCAGGCGCCACAGGGCCATCGGCAACAGCCGCGCGCGAAGGCGCAGCCACGGCCACGCCACCCGTAGCGCCTGGGGCGAGATATAGGTCACGCCGAGACGCGGAACCAGCGCCAAAAACGCTGGCCAGCGCGGTCGGCGCGGGATGAGTGGAGTCGGGCGCGTCATGCGCGGTCACCGCCTCTCTCGCGTTGCACACATCGCCTATTGTAGCAGCTTCGGCGGGCCGCGCCGCCAGCCGCCTCAGTCGGCGGGCGTCTGTGCGGCGCGGGTCGCGGCATCCACCACCGCCTTGCCCGCGTTCTGTAGCGCCACATCGTCAATCGGCGCATTGATGAGGCCCGCCCGCACGTCGCGGAAGATGCGCTCCAGCCGCCCGCCGCGCCGCAAGCCCTGGCCGCCAGCAATGCGCAGCGCGAGGTCGGTCACGCGCACAGCGTTGTTGGTGGCGACGACCTTCACCAGCGCCGTCTCCTGACGCAGCGCGGCGTGCGCGTCCGGCGTCGTCACCCAATCCTCAGCCAGGCCAAAGAGCATGCGCCGTGAGGCCAGCAGCAGCGACTCGATCTCGCCCAGCCGCAGCCGCACATTCGGCAACTCGCCCAGCGGCTTGCCCAGCGCGCTGGGGATGCGCGTGGCGGCGAAATGCGCCACCTCGTCGCGGGCGGCCAACGCGGCGCCCGTGTAGACCGCCGCCAGCGTCAGCGCTCCCCACGGCAGGCCCAGCGCGCCCCGCGGGTCGGGCTTGCCCCGCCGCGCGGATGTCCAGCGCCGCGTCATCTCCCACCCAGACATCTTCGAGGATCAGGTCATCGCTGCCGCTCGCGCGCAGGGCCAGCGCGTCCCAGGTTGGCTCGACGCGCAGTCCGTCGGCGTCGCTCGGCGTCAGGAAGTCGCCCAGGCGCGGCGGCTGTCCCTCCTCCTCGACCCGCGCCATCACGATGAAATAGCGCAGCCCAGGCGCGCCGGTCGTGTAGATCTTGCGCCCGCTCAGCCGCCAGCCGCCAGTAGGATCGCGCCGCGCGGTGGTCACGGGGAGGCCACCATAGCTGGGGCTGCCCATCTCCGGCTCGGCCTGCGCGGCGTTGACCATCGCGCCCTCCTCCACCGAAGCGCGGAAGAGCGCGGGCGCCTGTGCCGGCCAGAGCTTGCCCTCCGCGATCTGGCCCAGGTTGCTCAGGCTCATCCCCAGCGCCAGCGCGGTCGAGGCGTCGCCCCAGGCCAGCCGCTCCAACGTCAGCGCGTATTCCAGTTCGTTCGCGCCCAGTCCGCCATACTCTTCCGGCGTGGTCAGGCCCAACAGGCCAACCGCGCGCAGGTCGGCGAAGTTCTCGTGGGGGAAGGAGCCGTCGGCGTCGTGCTGGGCGGCGCGTTCGGCGAAGCGCGGCGCCAGAGAATCGGCCAGCGTCAGGAAACGTCGCTGTCGGTCGGTCGCGGGGTATTTCACGCGGTTCTCTCTCCCTGATTGCCAGTCTGAGGCGGCTACAGCTCGCGGATACTGCCGGGCGCGGGCGCCCGACGGGCGGCGGCGTCGATATTCGCGCGATACTCCCGCGCGTAGGTCAGATAGTGCGCCAGACCATCACGAATGCGCCGCCGCTCCTCGTCGTTGACCGCGCGGACGGGCTTTGCGGGCGCGCCCATCGCGAGCTGTCCGGCGGCGATACGCTTGCCCTCGGCCAGCAGCGCGCCAGCCGCCAGAATACCGCCCGCGCCGACCTCCGCGCGATTGAGCAGGGTCGCGCCCATGCCGATCAGCGCGCCATCGCCAACAGTCGCCCCGTGCAGGATGACCGCATGCCCGACCGAGCAGTCAGCGCCGATGGTCGCAGGCGCGCCCTCATCGGTATGGATGACCGTGTTATCCTGCACGTTCGAGCGCGGGCCAATCCGCACAGGCGCTGTGTCGCCGCGAATGACCACGCCGAACCAGACACTCGCCTCGTCGCCGATCTCCACATCGCCGACGATCACCGCGTTTGGCGCCACGAAGGCTGACGGCGCGATGCGCGGCCAGACTCCGTTGTAAGGTAGTATCAGCATGCGTCCCTCTCTCCCGTTCCGGCGGCCTCAGCCCAGACGCCACTCGTCCCAGAGCAGCCGCAGCGTCGCGCCGACCGCCGCGCGAGCCGCCAGCGTGTCGGGTTGCTCCGCCGTCAGGACGCAGTACATCGCCACGCCGCCCGGCCCAGACAGGATGCCGGTGTCGTGGACAACACCTTCCAGTGTGCCGTCCTTGTGCGCCAGCTTCGCCGTCGCGGGCAGCCAGCCCTCCGTCAGCTCACCGAAGGACTGCTGGGCCAGCAGCAACTCACGCAGGTAGCGACCGCCGGGCAGCGCGTTCCCGCGAATCAGGCTCATCATCGTGAGCATGTCGCCCGCCGAGGTCGTATTGTCGCGGCCAGCGTCGCGCGCGGCGGTATCCATGAAGTGGCGCGCGAGGTGGGTGTTGGGCGTCTTCAGGCGGCTGATCGTCTCGTTGACTTCGCCCATGCCCATCAGATCGAGAATGAAGTTCGCGGCGGTATTGTCGCTGACAATCAACATCAGCGCGCAGAGGTCGCCCAGCGTCAGGCGCGTGGTGGGATCGAGTGTGTCAAGCACACCCGCGCCGCCCACTCGCGGCTCCTCGGTGGTGTCGAAGCGCTCATGCAGGTCGAATTGCCCCAGATCGGCGCGCCGCATCAGCTCGATGGCGATGGGCAGCTTGGCCAGGCTCGCGGCGGGAAACACCTCATCCGCTCGGATGGCGACGCTGGCGGACGCGCCTCCCGTGGCGAGGCGATGTCCCGGCAGTGGGCCGAAGCGCTGCGCCGCCACCGCCGTCCGCCCACCCAGCGGCTCCAGCAGCGCTGCGATGCGCGCGGCCAGATCGCTCGCGGGCGTCGCCTGGGAGTTGGTCTCGTCGCTCATCGCTGGCCATCCAGCGCATCAAAGGGGCGACGCGCGCCCGCGTACATCCCCGCCCGCCGCGCGCTACGCTCATCGTCGGCGGGGTCGAGCGAGGTAATAACGACGCCCTCGCCCCCTCCGCTGGCGTGAAGCAGCGTCATGTTGTCCAGCGCAATCCCAACGTGGGTAATGGCGCCACTGCTGGCGAAGTAGACCAGATCGCCAAAGCGCACGTCCGCGCGTTCCACGATATAACTCAGCGCCGCGTATTGCTGGTCGGCGTCGCGCGGGATGATCCGCCCGCCCTCGCGACAGGCGAGTTGCGTCAGGCCGCTGCAATCGATGCCGCGCGCCGTGACGCCACCCCACAGATACGGCACGCCGAGCAGTCGCCGCGCCAGCGCCACGCCAGCCTCGGCGCCGCGCAGGGGGAACGGTTCGCCGCTGGGCCGCTCGACCACCGCGTCGGACTCCACCCATGCTACCCGCCCACCTGGCAGCGCCACATGCGTCCGTCCAGTCGCGGGCCGCTGTCCCGCCGCCGTGATCGGCAGGCTGGTCGTCGCGAAGACCTCGCCCAGCTCCTCAGCGCCGCGTGCGGTGGTGTAGAGCGGCGCGCGGGTTGCGGCGACGACGGCCACCCGTTCGGTGGCGCGAGCAGGCGCCGCCAACGCTTCCTTTCGCGCCCAGCCTTCATAGTCCACCAGACGGACGCGCGTCCAGCCGTTCGCCGCCTCTTCCAGCGGAACAGCCGATGCGCCAAGGAGCGCCTGTGTCACCAACTCGGAGGCGCCGTCAGGCTCGCGCCGTACATCGGCCACCCCTACCGCGACGCCGAGCGCGCGGCGACTGTGACGGATCGCTGTCTGTGGG
>DASVWQ010000369.1:0-7844 GCA_036393135.1 Ktedonobacterales bacterium | reverse complement strand
TAGGAGACGCCCGCCATGATGTTGGCGACCGTGGCCACCTCCGCCAACACCTCGCTGGGATGCGTGTAGTTCCAGTGGCCGCCGAGCTTGTTCGCCAGCTCCTGGATGATGATCCAGTCGGGGCGCGAGTCGCCCAGCGGCTCCAACACCTGATACAGCCGCTGGATACGCCGCTCGGTGCTGGTGAACGTGCCTTCTTTCTCCAGGCTGATGGAGGCCGGCAGGATGATGTCGGCGTACTCGCAGGTCTTGCCGAAGAACGACTCGATGATCACCAGGAAGTCCAGCTTCTCCAGCGCCTCCTGGGTGTAGTTGGCGTTGGAGTCCACCAGCGCCATCTCTTCGCCCTCGATCACCAGCGCCCGCAGCGACCCCTGGTGGATGGCGTCCACCATCGAGTGGTTGTTCAGGCCGCGTGTCGTCGGCAGCTCCACGCCCCACGCCTTGGCGTACTTCGCGCGTACCGCCTCATCGCCCGCCAGCTCGTAGCCCGGCATGAAGGTGGGACTGCAGCCGAAGTCGCCCGCGCCCTGCACGTTGTTGTGGCCGCGCAGCGGATACGCGCCCGTGCCAGGCCGCCCAACGTTGCCCGTCACCAGCAGCAGATTGCAGAGCGCCGTGCAGGTGTCGCTGCCACCGGTGTGCTGCGTCACGCCCATCGCCCAGGCGATGCACATGTTCTTCGCCGCGACGATCATCTCCGCTACGCGGATCAGCTCGGCCTGCGGCAGCCCGGTGATCTGCTCGGCGTACTCCAGGGTGAACTTGTCGAGCGAGGCGCGGTACTCGTCCAGCCCCGTCACGCGGCTGGCGAGGAACTCCTTGTTCTCCTTGCCCTGGTCCAGGATGTACTTCGTGATCGCCGAGACCCAGACCAGATCGGAGCTGGGCTTGGGGTGCAGCCAGATGTCGGCTCGCGCCGCCATCGGGTTCTTGCGCAGGTCGGCCACGATCAGCTTCTGCCCGCGCAACTTGTGCGCCCGCCGGATGCGCGTGGAGAGGACGGGATGCGACTCCGCCGGGTTCGCGCCGACGATCATCACCAGGTCGGCCTGCGCCAGGTCGCTGATCGAGCCGGAGTCGCCGCCGTAGCCCATCGTGCGGCGTAGGCCCTCGGTCGCTGGAGCCTGGCAGTAGCGCGAGCAGTTGTCGATGTTGTGGGTGTGCATGACGGCTCGCGCCAGCTTCTGCATCATGTAGTTCTCCTCATTCGTGCATTTCGATGAGGAGATGAAGCCGATGGAGTCGTCGCCGTGCTCCTGGCGGATGCCCAGCAGCCGCTTGGCGATCAGGTCGTAGGCCTCGTCCCAGGTGATCGGCTGAAAGCCGTCGCCCGTCCGTACCAGCGGCGTGACGAGGCGGTCAGGGCTGTTTACGTAGTCCCAGCCAAACTTGCCCTTCACGCAGGTCGAAATCTGGTTGGCGGGGGCATCCATGCTCGGCTCGATCTTCAGGATCTTGCGCCCCTTGGTCCACATGTCGAAGCTGCACCCAACGCCGCAGTAGGTGCAGACGGTCTTGGTGCGCTTGATGCGGGCGTTGCGCATCTTCGCCTCGATATCCGAGAGCGCGAAGGTGGGGCCGTAGCTCGGCTCGACCCGCTTGGTCAGGTCGATCATCTGCGAGAGGGTGTGGTCGCCGATGCCCGTCAGGAAGCCCGCCTCGCCCAGCATGTTGGTCTCCATCAGCGCGTTGCATGGGCAGACGGTGACGCAGTGGCCACACGAGACGCATGACGACTCGTTGATGGGTACATCGGCATCCCAGATCACACGTGGGCGCTCGCGGTCCCACGCGATGGAGAGCACCTCGCTCACCTGGACATTCTGGCAGGCCTCGACACAGCGCCCGCAGAGGATGCACTGGTCGGGATCGTAGCGATAGAAGGGGTTGCTGGTGTCCTTCGGGTAGCCCTTCTGCGTGAAGGGGTACTTCTGATGCTCGACGCGCATCAGCTCGGCGGTGTTGTGGATGACGCAGTTGCCGTTGTTGTTGTCGCAGACCGTGCAATAGAGGTCGTGATTGCGCAGGATGCGGTTCATCGCCTCATCGCGCGCCGCGCCGCTCTGGCCGCCGCGTGTGCGGATGGCCATGCCCGCCTCGACGGGCGTGGCGCAGGCGCGGCGCAGCTGACCGTTCACGTCGGCGATACAGGTGTCGCAGGTTTCCAGCGGGCCGAGCGCTGGATGGTAGCAGATGTGCGGGAAGGCCTGCCCCGTGTCGAGGATGGCTTGCAGCACGGTGGTCCCCGGAGCGACCGCCACAGTTTGCCCGTCCAGGTCGATGTTGATGGTTTCCGCCGATGCCGCTGTCATGGGGGCGTCGGCTTCCGATGTGGCCATACAGTGGTCTCCAGTCCTCGCGTAGGGGCGATGTGGGTGGGGGTCATCCGCACCCGGACGGCCCCCGATAGATCAAACGCCTACAACCACAGTTTACCGCCAAGCGACAGATTGACAACCGTCGCGATGGTCATGTACATCAGCCAGATGCCGGTGATGAACTGCCACAGGCCGACAATCCGCGCCGCCGCCGCCGAGTGGGCGAAGCGGGCCGGAATCTCGGTCAGGTAGATCAGCGAGAGGCCGATGAACACGATGGCGACCGGGATATCATTCGCGGCGACAAACACGTACACGCCGAGAATCGAGAGGATGAGGAATGCGATGGCCATCCAGCCGTCAGCGTCCGCCGGGGAGCTGATGTAGCGGCGGTGCGCCATTGCGAACCAGTGGATACCATAAGCGGTGAACGCGAGACCCGCCATGTAGATCGGTGGGGCCTTGACGAAGACGCCGAACCACGTCATACCGACGATCAGGTAGACGCCCGTGATGAACTGCATGAAACCGGGCATCCAGAAGCCCCACATGCCCATCGACTTGTTCAGCTCCGGGCTGCTCTTCGGGACGCCAAACAGCGCCTGCCCGCCCCAGATGAAGTAACCGCAACCCAGGCCGAAGAAACCGATCGCGATGGGGAAGAAGACGGACTGCGCGAAATCGAATGTGGTCATTGACACCGAGCCTTCTCTTGGCGCCCGGCCGCTCTGGACCGTGACGCGCCGATCACATCGACAGTGAAGCTATCGCAAGAGAGGTAGACGCCTGCGCTTCTCCGAACCAGTGCGGGGCGGCGGTGGCGTGCTGGTGTGGCGGGCGTGGGAGGGCCGCGGGCGCGCCGCTCCTGGCAGGCATAGCGCGCGGCGCGTGTGGGGCGAGGTGTAGGGCGACTCATCACGCTTGACCTGCGGGGCGTGAGCGGTCCAGCTTTCCGCGTGGTGGGACACGCAGGGACCGCAGAGCTTCCAGGCGTCAGACTACGCGACAATGCGTATCCGCGCGCGACGTAACAGTGTCGCGCTGCGATATAGCAATAGTACACAATAGTGCGTAGTGAACGCAAGGCCGATCAACGTTGCCTTGCCCGCCGCCGCCGCACGCTGGATTCTGTGACGCGCGGCATAGGAAACACGCCGGTTCCCATCTACAATTGCGCGCGACACCCGCCCTGCTGGCAGGTGTCGTTGAGGAGTGAGGTAGGGGAATCATGACGCAGCGCGCACGCATGCTCATCGCGGGTGGCCTCTCCCTGGCGCTGGCGGCTTGTCTGGTGGGATGCGCCGCCACAACCACGGCAGGGACGAGCGCGACCGCCACGCCGCAGCCCACGGCGACCGCCACGGCCACTCCGCAGGCGACCGCCACGCCACAGCCTCCCTGCGTTCAGCTCGTGCCGGGGGCGGCGCCCTTCAGCGGCATTGCTGGCGCGGCCGGGCTGTCGCTGCCCTCCGGCGCCTACATCAGCAGCGGCGCCTACAGTGGTGGCGGTACGGGCCAGTATAACGTCACGACGTACACCGCGTGCTTCCACGGCGCGCAGAGCGCCATCAACGGCCCCTCCGGCTCGACCCTCTCGGACCTGGGCGCGGCGGGCTGGAGCCTGAACAATCTCTTCCCGGACCCCAGCGGCTTCGCCTATCTGGACTATTGCAGCGCCCCACAGAACTGCGTGGACAAGGGCGGCTCCGGGAGCCCGTTTACGTTCATCAGCCTCGACCAGTATTCCACCCATACGGGCGGCTACACGACGTTCAAGATCAAGGTCGCAAGCATCGGCGCGCCATCGTGCCTCAACGACCCGCAATACTACTCCGGCACGCCGAAATACACGCTCTATTACGACGGCAATGGCCCTGGCCCCAGCGGCAATCCGTGGGACCACTTCCAGATGCCGCCAGCGACGCGGGTGAGCGTGTTCCAGGGCGGCGGGACGGCTGGCTCGACGTATGTGTACTATTGCAGCGCCGGGACACAGGCGAGCGTGGTGGCCTTCCTCAAGGCCTCGTTCACCAATACCGGGTGGTCGATCTCAAACGCGACGGCCAGCGGCTTCAGCGCCAAATACGGCAGCAGCCCGACCTACGAGATCGACGTGAATGTCCAGAATCCCAACAACTACTACCTGCGCGTCTTTGTCCCGATGTGATGCGGGCGCGCGGGGTCCACAGGGGCAAGAGCGGTGCGGGAGATGCGTCTATCTCTCGCTCCGCTCGCGTCTGGCCGCTGGCCTCAGCCTTGCATGAGCTGGCTGAGTGGCACGATGGCGTAGCCGCGCGCCTCCAGCCCCTCGATGATGACCGGCAGCGCCTCCGCCTCGTGCGCGCTGTTCACGTGCATCAGGATGATCGCGCCGGGGCGCAGGTTGGAGCTATCCAGCACGCTCCGTTCGATGTCCGCCGCCGTATTGGCCGAGTCCCAGTCGCGCGGATCGATGCTCCAGAGGATCGTGCGATAGCCCAGCTTCGCCGCGAGCGTCCGCACCTGCGTGTTGTAGGAGCCGTAGGGTGGCCGGAAGTATGGGCGCGTCGTCCGTCCCGTGATGCCCGCGATGATGCTGTTGGCCTGCGTCAGCTCCGTGCAGATGTAGCTATCTGAGTGTGGCGGCGAGACCAGGTCGGGGTGGTCGAGCGTATGGTTGCCGATGTCATCCCCCGCCCGCAGCATGCGCAGGACCAGGCTGGGATTGGCCCGCGCGAAGTAGCCCGTCAGGAACCACGTCACGCGGAGATCATGCGCGCCCAGCGTGTCGAGATAGGACGCCGCATTGCCCGCGCTGCCGCCATCCGAGTCGAAGGTCAGGCTGACCTCGCGCTTGCTCGTCGCGATGGACCCGAAGGCGACTGATGAGACTGGCTGCACGCCCGGCGCGGGGATGCACGCCGTAGATGGCGTCGCAGTCGGACGCGGTGTCGGGCGCGGCGTCGCGGTCGGGCGCGGCGTGGGACGTGGCGTCGCGGTCGGGCGCGGCGTAGGCGTGGCCGTCGGGATGGCCGTCGCGGTCGCCGTTGGGATGGCTGTCGCGGTCGACGTAGGGGTGTTCTGGGGGGTCGGCGTCGGCCTGGAGGCCGTTGAGGTGGCGCCGCAGCCCGCGACCAGCAGCGCGAGCAGGAGTGTGGCCAGCGAGCGGGAGAGCCGCGCGGAGAAGAGAGCGCGCCAGTGTTCCATGCGCATACCGTTCCTTCTTTCATCAGTCTGGAGGGTGCTCACTAACGCCTTGGTGTCTACCCAACGGGAGAGGATACGCCAGATGGCTCACAGCGCCGTCTCGCATCCGTACTGGGTATCAATGCCGCGTCACAATTGGCGCTGGGAGCGTAGCTGGCGTATTCAGGCGGAGAAAGTGGAGGTGGTGGCGGGGCGCAGGCTGTAGGCAGTGGTGAGGAGGGGGACGAGGAGCAGCGGGGTGGCCAGCGTTAGGGGGCTAGTCGCGCTGAGGAAGAGCCACACGACGCCGACCATTCCGGCCAGCGCCAGACCGCCGACGACGATCAGCGCGGCTAGCCAGCGCCAGGCGCGCCCGGCGGTCATCGCGACGACGGCATAGACAAAGGCGCCCGCGCAGAGCAGGAAGCTCAGCGGGACGCCCACGGCCGCGATCCATGTGGCGGCTAGCGCGGCGGGCGTCGGATCGGTGGGCAGCCCGCGCGTGTCATAGACGACGCCCCACGCGAAGAGCAGCGCCTGTGCGAGGATAGCCGCGCCGCCGACGATCAGCGCGCCGACCGAGATTATGAGCAAGCCGCGCCGCACAGGCCGCGCTCCCCTTCGCTGGGGCGCCGACGCCCAATCGCGCCCGCCCGCCAGCTAGCGTACCTCAGCGCGGGCGCGGTGGCATGGCCCAGGATGCGTAGCGCGCCTCACTCGTGCGGCTGGTCAGGCGCTTGCAGCCGCTCACGCATTCGTTGATAGGTGGCGTCGTCCAGCTCACCGCGCGCGTAGCGCTGGTCGAGGATCTGGGTCGCGCTGAGGCCGCTCTGTGGCGGGAAGGTCGCCGCTGTTGGCGGACGGCCATTCGCCAGGCGCATGACAGCCCAGACCACCAGCGCGACCACCCCGACCCAGAAGAGAATGCCCAGGCCCATCCACAGGAGCATGGGCCATCCCCAGCCATATCCCCACATCATCATGATGTTCCTCCCGATCTCCGCGCCTGAGGCCCGCAGGCCGCGCCAGGCGCTAATGAGGCAGGAGTCCCAACTCCTCCCTCATCATGATCTACGCAGAGCGCGGGCCAGAGTGACAGGACGCCGGAAGCCGCCTTATCCTAGCCAGCGTCACCAGCCTTCTGCTATACTCATCGCCAGCGAGTGGACTCGCAGTCTTCAGCCCGCCGCGGACGAAGACTCCACAGACACCATTGAGGAGGGCGCCCATGCAAGGACCTCATCCCGACGCGCGCGGTCTCGTCGGCCAGCAGGCCTGGGAATCGGAGCAGGAGAAACGTCTGAATCCCTGGGGACCAGCGCGCCCCACGCCCGATGTGGCGGAGGCCCAGCGCCAGGGCGGCATCTGGAAGGTCCTGCGCGCCCTCTGGCCCTGGGGCCGGAAGCGCGACGACGCCGAGACGCCAGGGGCGGAGTGATAGGAGCAAGTGATCGGCATAGCCGCACAGATGCTCGTACGAGGGAGTCAGCCGACATGAGCCAGTCCGGCCAGCCCCTGGGCATCACACCCTTCTCGATCCAGGTCGAAGAGGAGGCGCTCACTGACCTGCGGGCGCGCATCCACAGGACTCGCTGGCCCGATCAGATACCAGGCAGTGGGTGGGAGCAGGGCGCCGATCTGGACTATCTGCGGCAGATGCTCACGTATTGGGCCGACGAGTTCGACTGGCGGTCGCAAGAGCGCGAGGTAAACGCGTTCCATCACTTCCGCGCCGAACTCGATGGCGTCCACATCCACTTCGTCCACGAGCGGGCGGTAGGCGGGCTGGGGATCCCGCTAATCTTGACCCACGGCTGGCCCAGCACGTTCGTGGAGTTGCTGCCACTCGTACCGTTCTTAACGAATCCGGCGGCCCACGGCATCGCTGGGCCCGCGTTTGATGTTGTCATCCCCTCACTACCAGGCTATGGCTTCTCCGAGCGGCCTGCGCACACCGGTATAAACTATCGGTACACTGCGGCGCTGTGGCATCGCCTCATGCGCGGTCTCGGCTATGCGCGCTATGGCGCGGGTGGTGGGGACTTTGGGGCGGGGGTCACCACCTTCATGGCGTTGGATGACCCGGCGCCGATGATTGGCATTCACCTGAGCAATCTGGAGATCCCACCCTACACGGGTCCGGGGTCACAGCCGCTCTCCGAAGCTGAGCGCCGCTTTCTCGCCCGCAGCGAGGCGTTTTGGCAGGTGGAAGGTGGGTACAAGGCTATCCAATCCACCAGGCCCCAAACCGTCGCGTATGGGCTGAACGACTCACCGGCGGGCTTGGCCGCGTGGATACTGGAGAAGTGGCGGGCGTGGTCAGACTCCCATGGCGACCTCGCGACGCGCTTCTCGCGC
>DASVWQ010000368.1:0-4653 GCA_036393135.1 Ktedonobacterales bacterium | reverse complement strand
ATCGTCATCCATCTGATAGATGTAGGTGGCGACATGCCCGGCGACCCGTCGGTCGGCGAATTGCTGTGAGAGCGCCCTCAGCCGCTCAGCCCCACCAGGTTTCACACGCATCCGCGCGACAGTCCCATACATCCTGAGCCTCCCCTTCTCCGCCGCGCCACGCCTACGGCCATTCGCCCGGCGACGACGACGCGACGAATTGACGTAAGCAGTGTATGGGCGTGCGGTGTGGAGCGCCTGCGCTAAAACACTGAGCGGGACGCCTCCCCCGCTCACACTACACATATTGGGCGTCTATGTGCTACAGTACCGAGCACAAGGCCATTCCGCGCTCGCCTGGCAGGCTTCTGGTCAGCGCGTGGCCCCCATATCCCGTGTAGCGCCAACGCGAACCAATCCCGCACGCCCCGTGAAGGTTTCACACGCGCAGCGACGCGCAGGAGAGTGTGTATGGATCAGTACGGCAGCCTACATCCACATCTATCCACCGATGGCGCGGCGCCAGCCACACCCTCGCGCGTTCTCTTCCTTCCCGCCCTGACCGCAACGCAATCATCTACCTAACACAGTCCATCGCCAGCGCGCCTCAGGACCCGTTCCTGTGCGATACGCATGATGGTCGTTCGTGTAGTGCGACGAGCGTGTAGCGCCCGACGTCCGCGTAGCCCGGCGGCTCGCGGCCAGCGTCGGTATTCCCACGGGCTGGCTCGTGTATGCCAGAGCGGCCACGCGCGGCTACTACCCACACAAGCGAGTGGCGCGCTCGGCCCAGCGTAGGAAGGACAAGCAATGACGCAGTCAATTCGAGTCACGGTCAACGGAGAGGAGCGTGTTAGCGAGGTCGAGCCACGCACGCTGTTGGTGACGTACCTGCGCGAGCAGCTCGACCTCACTGGTACCCACATTGGCTGCGACACCGGCCAGTGTGGCGCCTGCACCGTGACACTCAATGGCCAGCCCGTCAAGAGCTGCATGGTGCTCGCCGTGCAGGCCGATGGCGCGAGCGTGAACACGGTCGAGAGCCTGGCCGCCAACGGCAAGTACCATCCCATTCAGCAGGCGTTCTGGGACAAGCATGGCCTCCAGTGCGGCTTTTGCACGCCGGGGATGATGATGGCCGCCGTCGGTCTGCTGAAGCGCAACCCCAACCCCAGCGACGCCGAGATTCGCGAGCAGCTCGAAGGCAACCTCTGCCGCTGCACCGGCTACCAGAATATCGTCGCCGCCGTGCAGTCCGCCGCCGAGGCGATGCGCGCTGGCTCATCTGGCGGAGAGGAGTAGCGGACGATGTCGGTCACACGCATGTTCGGCGCCTCAGTCAAGCGCCGCGAAGACCCGCGCCTCGTCACCGGACAGGGCCAGTTCACCGATGACTTCAAGCTGCCCAGGATGCTCCAGATGACCGTCCTGCGCAGCCCCCATGCCCACGCGAAGATCAACAGTATCGACACCTCGAAGGCCAAGGCGCTCAAAGGTGTGCGCGGCGTCTTCACCGCCAAAGACATCGAGGGCATGGTCCCGCCGATGCCTTGCGCCTGGCTCATTCCCGACTCCGACCTCAAGGTGCCGGTCTACACTCCCCTCGCCACCGACAAGGTGCGCTTCATGGGGGATGCGGTCGCCATCGTCGTCGCGGATGACTCCTACATCGCCGATGACGCGCTGGACCTGATCGAGGTGGACTACACCCCGCTGCCCGCCATCACCAACCAGGAAGAGGCGCTCAAACCCGGCGCGCCGCAGCTCTATGACGACATCCCAGGGAACCAGGCCTTCCACTGGAAGTTCCGCAATGGCGACCCCGACGGCGCGATGGCCAGCGCCGAGGTGCGTGTCAAGCAGCGCTTCGTGCAGCAGCGCCTCGTGCCGAACGCGATGGAGCCGCGCGTGGCGCTGGCCGACTGGAACGACGGCGCGGGCGAGCTGACCTTCTACAACACGACCCAGAACCCCCACATCGTGCGCTTCCTGATCTCCGCGACCCAGGGCATCCCGGAGAACAAAATCCGCGTGATGGCGCGTGACGTGGGCGGCGGCTTCGGCAGCAAGATTCCCTTCTACGCCGGGGACGCGCTGACGGTCTTCGCCTCGCGCAAGCTGAAGCGCCCCGTCCGCTGGACCGAGGACCGCCGCGAGAACTACGTTGCGACCATCCACGGGCGCGACCAGATCATCGATGTAGAGCTGGGAGCGACCCGCGACGGCAAGATGACCAGCCTGAAGGTGACGAACATCGCCAATATGGGCGCGCACCTCTCGACCGCCGGCCCCGGCGTGCCGACATGGCTCTTCGCGCTGATCGTGCCGGGCTGCTACACCATCCAGAACTACGCCTGCGATGTGTATGGCGCGCTGACCAACACCACCGCGACCGACGCCTATCGCGGCGCGGGCCGCCCGGAGGCCGCCTTCCTGATCGAGCGGATGGCCGACCTGCTGGCCCTCGACCTGCATATGGACCCGATGGAGTTGCGGCGCAGAAATTTCATCCAGGCCGACCAGTTCCCCTACACCTCCGCTGGCACGCTCCAGTACGACAGCGGCGACTACGACAAGACGCTCGACCTCGCCCTGCGGATGGTGGACTATCCCGGATTCCGCCAGCAGCAAGCCGACGCCCGCGCCCACGGCAAGCATCTCGGCCTGGGCCTCTCGACCTATGTGGAGGTCTGCGGTCTGGCGCCCTCGAAAGCGGCGGGCGCGATGGGCTTCCAGGGCGGCCTGTGGGAGCCTGCCACGGTGCGTGTGCTGGCGACCGGAAAAGTGATCGTGCTGACAGGCACCAGCCCCCACGGCCAGGGTGAGGAGACGACCTTCGCTCAGCTCGTCGGCGAGGAGTTGGGTGTGCCTGTGGAGGACATCGACGTCGTTCACGGCGACACCAACGCCATCCCGATGGGCTGGGGCACCTACGGCAGCCGCACCACCGCTGTCGGCGGCACCGCCATCATCAAGGCGACCGCCAAGGTGGTGGAGAAGGCCAAGCGCCTCGCCGCGCACCTGCTGGAGGCGAATGTCGAGGACATCACCCACGACCACGGGCGCTACTACGTCGCGGGCAGCCCCACCAAGGTCAAGACCATCCAGGACATCGCCCTGATGGCCAACCTGGCCTGGGACCTCCCCGAAGGCATGGCGCCGGGCCTGGAGGAGAACCACTTCCACGATCCGACCAACTTCACCTTCCCCTTCGGCGCGCACATCTGTGTCGTCGAGGTGGACGAGGAGACCGGCGAGATCAAGATTCTCCGCTACATCGCGGTAGACGACGTGGGGCGCGTCATCAACCCGATGATCGTGGACGGCCAGGTACATGGCGGCGTGGCGCAGGGTATCGGCCAGGCGCTCTACGAACACGCCATCTACGACGAGAACGGCGCTCTCATCACCGGCAGCATGCTCGACTATGCCGTGCCGAACGCGACGCAGATTCCGCACATCGAGACCGCGCGCACCGAGACCCCCTGCCCGCACAACGTGACAGGCGTGAAGGGCGTCGGCGAGACGGGGACCATCGCGTCGAGCCAGGCGGTGGTCAATGCGGTCTGCGATGCGCTGGCGCCGCTGGGTATCCGGCATATCGACATGCCGCTGACGCCTGAGCGCGTCTGGAAAGCGATCCAGGCGGCGCGCCAGGGCGGAACGACGGGAAACCCGGCGTAAGCCAGGCGTTCCAGTGACGCCGTCCGCGCGGCTGGCCTGGCTGGTCGGCGCGGGCGGCGGCAAGCGCGCGAGATGCCACACATCCGCCGAGCATCGAGGAGAGAGGCGCCCTATGTTTCCCGCGACATTTGAGTATCACGCTCCAGCCAGCCTGCGCGAGGCGCTGACGCTGCTGGGGCAGGACGACGTGAAGGCGCTGGCGGGCGGCCAGAGCCTGCTCCCACTGATGAAACTGCGCCTGGCGACGCCCGGAACGCTGGTGGACCTGCGCAATGTCTCTGAGCTGAAGGGCATCCGCTCGGACGGCAGCGGGGTCATCATCGGCGCGATGACCAGCTATTTCCAGGCGATCGATTCGCCGCTCGTACAGTCCAAGGCGCCGCTGGTGGTCGAGACGCTACGCCAGGTGGGTGATCCACAGGTGCGGGCGCGCGGCACCATCGGCGGCAGCATGGCCCACGCTGACCCGGCAGGCGATCTGCCCGCGACGGCGCTGGCCCTGAATGGCCGCATGCACCTGGTGGGGCCGCAGGGCGAGCGCGATATCGCGGCCCGCGACTTCTTCGTGGACATGCTGACGACGGCGCTGCGGCCAGACGAGTTGCTGGCCTGGGTGCGCTTCGAGGGGACAGACACACCGCGCACAGGTGTCGCCTATGTGAAGCACCGCCATCCCGCCAGCGGCTATGCGGTGGTTGGCGTGGCGGCGGTCGTGATGCTCGACGACCAGGGCAATTGTGTGGAGGCGCGAGTTGGCGTGACTGGCGCTGGCGCCCACGCGGTCCGCGCGACAGGCGTGGAGCAGGCGCTCAGCGGCAAGCCGTTTGCGGCGAATGTGGCGGCGGCCAGCGCCCACGCCAGCGATGGCCTGGACCTGCTCAGCGACACCTACGCCTCCGCCGACTATCGTGGCCACCTGACCCGCGTGCTGGCCCTTCGCGCCCTCAACGACGCGGGCGCGAAGGCGCGCGGCTAGCGCGCAAACCGCGA
>DASVWQ010000367.1:0-10025 GCA_036393135.1 Ktedonobacterales bacterium | reverse complement strand
CGAGTTGAGCGCGTCGCAGCAACCATCGCCGCGCTCACTCATCATCCAGCCCAACTTTCAGGTCTTCCTGATGGAGCCGCACATGCCGGCGCTCTTCTGGCTCGCACGTCATGCCAGCATGGAGCAGATCGGGCGCGTCAGTCGCTTCACGTTCACGCGCGAGACGCTCTGGCGTGGCCTGAGTCGTCCGGGCGGCGACAGCATCGATGCGGTGATCGGGTTCCTGGAGCGCCACAGCCAGAAGGCGCTGCCCCAGAACGTCATCTACACGCTGCGCGACTGGGAACGCCAACTGCACGAGTCACATGAGGAAGGCAAGGGCGCGTTCGTCCTGAAGTTCAAAGATGAGAGCGTCGTTGACCGTGTGCTGCGGTCAAACCGGCTGAAGGCCTTCCGCCTGCGTCGGGTGGACGCGCGCTCAGTGGTGGCGCCGCCGGAGATCAGCCTGGGCGACCTGCGCGGCGCGCTGGAACACCTGGGCTATGCCAAGACCCTGCTCAGCGGGCTGGAGGAACTGGTCGCGCCCGCAACCGTCCGCTCAGGCAGCCGCCGCTCGGTCAGTGGGCGGCGGAGTGTCGGGCCGTAGACATCCGCGCTTGTCTATCGCTAGCGTAGGCGCATCAGCCGATCAAGCGCGTCAGTGGGTCGCGGTCGGAACTGGCGTCGTCGTCGCAACGGGCTTCACGCCCGCCTCGGTCGGGAAGATCGAGGCGCCCACATCCGTGACGCTCCACGAGTTGTTCGAGAGCGCCAGCGTGATCGTGACCTTGTAGGTGACGGGCTTGCCACCCTTCTTCTGGCGCGTGACGTTGTAGACGTAAGTCGCGCTCGTCTGTTGTTGCTGCTGCTGCTGGCTCTGCGGTTGCGTCACGGCAACCACATTCGTGACGGGGCCATACTCCGCGTCCGCGCGTTGCGCCGCCTGGATGAACTGGGTCTGCACGAACTGGAGGCGCACATTACTCGCCAGGAGGTTGAGGTAGATGTCCTGATAGGACTGCGACTGCACATCGCCCCAGAACGAAGATGCGGTCGCGCTTGGCCCAGGATTGAAGTTGAGCGCCGTGAAAGCGAAATAGAAGCCGCCCGCGCAGAACGCGCATGTCAGGAACGAGCCGACAACCATCACCAGCGCCAGCAGCAGGCTGTTCGGCTGACGTGGCGCGCGGATGGGATAGCGCGACTCGAATTGATCGCGCATCCGCCGCAGCCGCAAGACCCGCTCATAGCGCGCCTCGCGATCTTCACCTTGCCTGGTTTCCGGCTGAAGTTCGAGTTGGCGCAGTTCCGCGTCAATCTCTTTGATGCGCTCCTGAGCCTCGCGTAGTTCCTTCGGAGACGCCCGCCTGCTCTTTGCGGCGGCAGACCGTCGAGCGCGGGATACGTCTCGCACGCCTAGCCCTCCCTGCGCCAGCTCATCGCACACCACGCGCGGTATGGCGCGAGCGTACTGTAGCGGTCTGGCGCTGCTTGTGTCAAGGAATGTGGGACGTTTTGCAGGGTATCACCGTCCAGTCGCTCATGGTTTGGCGCCGCGCCTTTTCCTGTGCTACAGTTCCCGTGGCGTCCGAACCGCACGCCTGTGAGCCGGCGCCTGAGCATGTCCCGCTACCACCATCCCTGGAGGAGCTATGCCCGAACAGACGACGGCGACGCGGCGCCCGATCCGCCTCACCATCAACGGCGCTGAGCGCGTGGTGGACGCCGAGACACGCGCGACCCTGCTCGACACCCTGCGCGACGACCTCGGCCTGACGGGCGCCAAGCTCGGCTGCGACATGGGCCAGTGCGGCGCCTGCACAGTGCTGGTGGATGGCGAGGCGATGTATAGCTGTCTGCTCCTCACCGTCGAGCAGGAGGGCCGCGCCATCACCACCATCGAGGGGCTGGCCGCCAATGGCGAACTGGACCCCATCCAGCAGGCTATCATTGCGCACGACGCCCTCCAGTGCGGCTTCTGCACGCCGGGGCAGGCGCTGGCGATGCGCGCGCTGTTCGACCGCACGCCACATCCGACCGACGACGAGATCGACCGCGCGCTGTCCGGCAATCTCTGCCGCTGCGGCGCCTACGCGAAGCTCCGCACAGCGGCCCGCTCCCTCGCTGGACGCTAGCCCCATGGCTACTCGCCGCTCATGTAAGGATCAGGAGCCATATGCCAATTCGCATCGTCACCACCCACCTCGAATTCGAGGGGCAAGTCTACGAGCAGCGCGTCGTCCTGGAAGGCGATGAGCCGGCTGTCTGGGACGCCGACGCGAAGCTGGGTGTTGTCGGCCAGCCTGTCCCGCGCGTGGATGGCCGAGAGCGCGTCACAGGCGGCGCGCAATTCACCTATGACGTCGCGCTGCCCGGCATGCTCATCGCGGTCGGCCTGCGCTCACCGCATCCGCATGCCCGCGTTGCGAGCGTAAACGCCGCGCGAGCCGAGGTGGCGCCGGGCGTCCGCGCCGTCTATACACGCTTCAACACCGAGGGCCTCATCAATCCCAACGGCGAGCGTCCGATCTTCGCCGAAGAGGTCGTCTATCAGGGGCAAGAAGTCGCCGTCGTCCTCGCCGAGACGCGCCAGCAGGCGATTGACGCCCTGCGCCTGATCGCGGTCGAGTATGAGCCGCTGCCCTTTGTTGTGGACCCGGAAGCCGCGCTGGCTGTCGAGGCGCCGCATGTGCAGACCACGCGCGAGAACAACAGCATCGGCGAGGACTGGCCCAAGATCTACGAGCGTGGCGATGTGGAGAAGGGTTTCGCCGAGGCGGATGTCATCGCCGAGACACGCTTCACCACTGAGGCAGCCCTGCACAACAGCATGGAGACCCATGGCGGCGTCGCGAGTTGGGATGGCCACACCCTCACGCTCTGGAGTTCCACCCAGAACATCTACGGCGCGCGTCAGCAGGTCGCGGCGGCGCTGGGCCTCCACCAGAACCAGGTCCACGTCATCAAGCGCTATCTAGGCGGCGGCTTCGGCAGCAAGTTCGATGCCCACAACTCCGGACTGCTGGCCGCCTGGGCCGCGTATCATCTGGGCCGCCCTGTCAAGTACATGCTCAGCCGCGAGGAGGAGAATCTGGCGGCGGGCAATCGGCCACCCAGCGTCCAGACCTACAGGATTGGCGCGAAACGGGATGGCGCGCTGACCGCCATCGAATTGCGCGCAGTCGGTAATGTCGGAGCGTTCGGTGGCTGGTTCTCGCCAGTCAGCCTGCCTGCCAAGGAAATGTACCTCTGTCCAAATGTCCGCGCGACAGACGCGCCCGCCCGCACAAACCTCGGCACGCAAGGCTCGTTCCGCGCGCCAGGCGTGGTGGAGGGCATCGCCGGACTGGAGGTCGCGCTGGACAATCTCGCGCGCGAACTGGCGCTCGATCCGCTGGAGTTGCGGCGCAAGAACTATGCGCCGAGTTACCAGATCATCGAGAAGCCCTATGCCGTCAAGACGCTGCGCGAGGCCTATGACCGCGGAGCCGAGCGCATTGGCTGGGCCACCCGCGACGCTGAGGAGCGACGCTATCCGCGTGGACGTGACAGCTCGCTGCGGCGCGGTGTGGGGATGGCAAGCCAGTTCTGGGGCGGCGATGGCGGCCCGCCTGCGCAGGCCATCGCCAAGCTGCTGCCCGACGGCTCGGCGGTGATTGTCACTGGCACGCAGGACCTTGGCACCGGCACACGCACCGTCCTTGCGCAGATCGCCGCCGAGGAGTTGGGCCTACCACTCGCCGCCGTGCGCGTGGAGCTGGGCGAAACGGAGTTTGGCGTGTTTTCGCCGCCCAGCGGCGGCAGCATGACTCTCGCCAGCGTTGGTCCCGCCGTGCGGATGGCGGCGGCAGGCGCGCGACGCGAGGCGATGGAGATCGTCAGCCATCTCGCCGAGGCGCCGATCGATGCGCTGGACGTGCGGGATGGCGTGATCCTCAACCGCGAGACAGGCAAAGAGATGGGCTCACTCGGCTCCTTCCTCGGCCAGCTCGAAGGCCACGAGGTCACGGCGCGCGGCATGCGTGGCCCCAACGCCGAGGAGGTCATCGTCCGCACCTTTGGAACGCAGTTCGCTGAAGTCGAGGTGGACATCGCCACCGGGCAGGTGCGCGTGCTGCGCGTTGTTGCGGCGCACGACTGCGGGCGCATCGTCAATCCGCTGACGTTCAGCAGCCAGATGGAAGGCGGCATCATCCAGGGCATCGGCATGGCGCTCTTCGAGCAGCGCATCGTGGATGAGCGACTTGGCGTGAGCGTCAACCCGAACTTCGGCGACTACAAGGTCCCGACCATTCGCGACGTCCCGGAGATCGAGATCATCACCGTTGGTCAGCCCAACCCCTTCGCCAATACCCTCGGCGCGCTAGGCGCGGGCGAGCCGCCAATCATCCCGACGCCGGGAGCCATCGCCAACGCCTTCGCCCATGCTGTGGGTCGCGCGCCGCATGGTCTGCCGCTGACGCCCGACCGCGTGCTGGCGCTGCTGGCCGAATGATGCTGTACCGCCAAGCATTCGAGATGAGGGAGCCGCCGCATGCGAGCATTTGACCATAGCGCCGTCCAGAGCGCCGACGAAGCAGTCGCCGCGCTGCGCGGACAAGACGAGGCCAGCCTCATCGCCGGGGGCGCCGACCTGCTCTCGCTGATGAAGGCGGATGTCGTCGCGCCCGCCCATATTATCGACTTGAAGCCCGCCCGCGACCTGCGCGGCGTCAGCGTGGCCGCCGATGGCGCCGTGCGGCTTGGCGCGCTGACCACGCTGGCCGAGATCGAGCGCGACGAGGCGCTGGCCGAACGTCTGCCGATCCTGCGCGCCGCTGTGCGCGACGCTGCCACGCCGCAGCTCCGCAACATGGCTACCCTCGGCGGAAACCTGATGCAGCGCAACCGCTGCTGGTACTTGCGCGGCCCCTACGCCTGCTGGCAGAAGGGCGGCGACAGGTGCTTCGCTCGCGAGGGCCAGAACAAGTACCACGCGATATTCTACGATGGTTCCTGCGTCGCCGTCCATCCTTCCGACCTTGCGCCTGCCCTGCTCGCGCTGGACGCGCGCGTCGAGGTGGTCGGCCCGGCTGGCCCTCGCGCGCTGGCCATCGATGAGTTGCTCCAGACGCCAACCGCCGAGCGACGCCGCGAGGCCACCCTCGCCGCCGACGAGGTGATTGTCGCCGTCACGGTTCCCGCGCAGCCCGCAAACGCGCACGGCGTCTATCTCAAGCTGATGGAGCGGCAAGCCTGGGCCTACGCGCTGGTCAGCGCCGCCGCCCAGCTTGCGCTCACCGAGGATGGCAGGGTTGAGCAGGCCCGCGTCGTGCTGGGCGGGGTCGCCAGCGCGCCGCGCCGCCTGCCCGCAGTCGAGGCGCTACTCGTCGGGCAGGCCGTGACGCCAGAGCTGGCCACGCGCGCCGCTGAGGTCGCCATCACCGGGGCCACGCCGCTCGCCCACAACGGTTACAAGGTCCAGATGGCGCGCGAACTGACCCGCCGCGCCATTCTCCAGGTGGCGGGAGCGCAGCGCGATGGCTGATGAGGTACGGCAGCGCAAGCTCGATCATGTGCGCATTTCGCTGGAGCGTGACATCGCGGCGCCGCAGGCCGCGTCGTGGGCGGATGTGCGCCTGGTCCACGACGCGCTGCCAGAAGTTGACCGCGACGAGATAGACCTCACCACCAGCTACCTCGGCCACAGCCTGCGCCATCCCATCTTCATCTCGTCGCTGACGGGTGGGCATCCCGATGTCGCCGTCATTAACGAGCGGCTGGGGGCTATCGCGCAGGAATATGGGCTGGCGATGGGCGTGGGCAGTCAGCGCGCCGCGCTCGTCACGCCAGAGCTGGCCGCGACCTACAGCGTGACGCGCGCCAAGGCGCCCGACGCCTTCCTGATCGCCAATGTTGGCGCGCCGCAACTCATCGCGCAGGGCCAGAAGCCTGCCTTCACGCTTGACGATGCTCGCGCCGCCATAGCCATGATTGGCGCGAACGCTCTGGCGACTCATCTGAACTACCTGCAAGAGGCCGCGCAGCCAGAGGGTGATCGGCATGCGCGTGGCGCGCTGGCCGCCATCGCGACCCTCGCGGCGGAGGTCGGCGTTCCGGTCATCGCCAAGGAAACGGGCGCGGGCATCGGCTACGCGACGGCGCGGCGGCTGGCGCAGGCGGGCGTCAGCGCGATTGACGTGGGCGGAGCGGGCGGCAGCAGCATGGCGGCCATCGAGGCGCAGCGCGCGGCGGAGCGCGGCGACCAACGCGCCGGCGCGATTGGCGACCTCTACCGCGACTGGGGCATCGCCACGCCGATTGCAGTGGTGGAGGCGTGTGCGGCTGCGCCCGACCTGCCGATCACCGCGACGGGCGGCGTGCGCAGCGGGCTAGACGCGGCGCGGGCGCTGGCGATGGGGGCGACACTGGTGGGGCTGGGCTATCCGTTCCTGAAGGCGGCCTCCCAGAGCGAGTCCGCTGTGCGCGAGTTCCTCGACCAGTTCCTCGCTGAGTTGCGGGTGGCGATGCAACTTACGGGGTCGGCGACCGTCACGGAGTTACGCCGCGCGCCGGTTGTGGTGACAGGCGCGACGCGCGAGTGGCTGGAGTTAAGGGGATTGGGCGAGGTCGTGCGCGGATTGGCGCGACGCGCTATTGTCGAGTCTTGAATCTTGCGGTATTATGTGCAGTACCCGCTGATGGCCAGACGCTGAGGATGCGTATTCGAGGCCACAGCGGACAGGCGCGCAGGCTGGCAAGCCAGTTGCGGGACGACGGATAGCCTCCGTCTTCGCAGGGATGGAAGACAGGCCCCAGCCGCCTGCGCGGAGGTTCCGATAGTGGGCCTCTACGTCGCCACACGACGCGGGGGTCGTGAAAAGCGCGCATGCTCGCCGCTCATACGTCGGCGCATCTTCCAGAACAGTCCACCATTCCACAGGCTGGGACGCGACGCAAGCGATGAGCAGGTACGTCAGGGCCAGTTGAGAGACCGACTGGCGAGCGGACAGGAGAACGAGTTATGGGGGTGCTGCGAGTTTTGTCGCACCACGGTGATGACCGCTACCAATGGAACTACCCCGCCGTTCTTGAGGGCGACGAGGCAGCCGAAGAGGCCATCCGCGAGGCGGAGCGCATTTTTGCGGAACAACGCGCCCAAGGCTCAACCGCTGTGCGTGTCGCGCCGGGCAAGCCTGCCGAGCGCATTGACAGCTTCGATCCCGCCGCGCAGGAGATCGTGATGATCCCCAGGGTGGTTGGCGGCTGAGCGATGGAGCGCATATGCCGAGCGCGAATGTGGTTCTGCTGTTTATCACAACCATCACGGTGACGCTTGCGATGTTCAGACTGTCGGCTCTAGTGACGATGAGTCCGTACTTCCGCTCGCGTGTCTGGCCCTGGCTGCGCACTCGCGCCTGGTGGCCAGTTCCGGCGGAGCGCACGGCGGAGGCTCTGCTCCACCGCCTGCTCACTGACCGCGAGTATGACGCGCTGGGCTTCAATGGCTATCTGGAAGTGCCGAGTCGCGAGTATCCCGGCAGGATGTACCGCATCCCGCGCGGGCCGGGGCAGGTGCAGGTGGTCGAGCATGGTCGCGTGACCGAGCGGCTCTGTGTGCAGCCCGCGTCGGTCGGCCTGCCGGAGGCCGACGTGGTGCTGATGCACAAGCTGCTGCTCGAATCCGATGAGCGCCGCTATCTGCTCACGGCGAACCACTTCCCGCGCGCGATCTGGTATTGAGCCAACGCGCGTAGCTGGCCGAGGGGCGTCCGCCAAGACGGGTGGGCGCCCCTCGGTTTGGGCGCGCACGGGTAGGTTAGCTGCGCCGCGTCCATCCGCCCGCCTGCTTGCTCCTCACTCGTCCTCGCCGTCGCCTCTGAGGGCTGCGCGCAGTATATCTGGCAGCGGGATGGGGCGCTCGGATGCGCGGTCCATCGCCACGATGGTCATGCGTCCCTCGGCGAGGATCGGCGCGTCGGGGCCGCCATTGGCGTCGCGCGCGGTGAAGGCGACTGTCCACGAGCTGGCGCCGACCCGCGCCACGCGCGCCTCGATCACCAGCTCATCGTCGTAGAGGATGGCGCCGCGAAAGTCAGCGGAGACATGCACGCGCGGGAAAGCGACATCCTTGAGCGCGGTGGCATAGGGCATCGCCAGGCTGCGCATCAGCGCATGCTCGGCGACCTCCCAGTAGCGCATGACGGCGGTGAAGTGGATGCGGTCACTGCTATCTACATCCACGAACGGCACACGAATGCGAATGGTCGCCCGCGGCATGTCGGCTGGCTCCTCTCCTACAGGCGCATCGTAACCCACGAGCCGCTGGCGCCGTACACCTGACGGGACGCCAGGCGCCGCAGCCCGCACTCCGCATGCTACCACGCGCGCGGGGGAAGCCGCCGCCGCAAGCCGACGGGCGGGCGAAAGTGTGAAGATGTCACACTCTGGCGTGGCGAGGCCCAGAGCTTTTGACACGTCAGAGGCCCCGATGCTACACTGCGTCGGGAAGCCGCGACCGCTGAGTTCAAGCGTGTTCGCGCCCATCTGGGCCATGCGCGGGCGCGTCTGGCGCCTCCCCGCCGCGCCGCGAGGATGCGCGCAAGTCGCACGATGCCGGGAGCAGCCAGCAGCATGAATCAATCGATGGGCGCCGCGATCCGTCGGCTGACGACGATCTTTCTTACACTCCTGCTGGCTATCAGCGCGGTCGCGGCCTACGTGCAGGTCAGCGACCAGGCGTTCTATGGTGGTCCCGCGCTCTCCACCAGCATGACCTTCAACGCCAACGGCCACTGCCCACCCTACGACGCCGCCGTACGTGGCACAATCTACGACCGCAACGGCGTCAAGCTCGCCTGGTCCGTACCCGACTCCAACGCCACCTGCGGCTACAAGCGCGTCTACGCCGATCCGACCCTCTCGCCGCTGATCGGCTACTTCAGTTACAAATACGGCACGGCGGGCATCGAGGATACGTACAACGACATCCTCGCTGGCACACAGTCGGGCGTCACCACCAAACAGGTCATCAACCATCTGCTGCACCAGCCGCAGTACGGGCAGGACATCTATCTGACGATTGATGACCGGCTCCAGAAATACATCAACTCGATCTACAACTCCTCCGCCATCACGGGCAACGTCTGCCAGCCCGCCGGAACCAATCCGCCGGGCGCGATTGTCGTGGAGAACCCCAACAACGGCGAGATCCTGGCGATGGTCAGCCGCCCGTACTACGACGCCAACAAAATCAACGACTCCGGCTACTTCCAGGCGTTGCAGGCCAACAACGAATTGCCGCTGCTCAACCGCGCGTCGCAAGGTCTCTATGACCCCGGCTCGACCTTCAAGACGGTGACGCTGAGCGCCGCGATTAACGAGGGCGCCACCTCGCTCACGTCCACCTTCTCAAAGCAGGACGCGGTACATTTCGTCGCCAATGGCGAGCATATCGACTGGGTAGACTACTTGAACGGCGAGTGGCAGGGCGCGCAGTTCCCGCTCACGGTCAGCGACGCCTACGCCTTCAGCGACAACACCATCTTCGCGCGGCTGGCGACGACGACCGGCGCCAACACCTGGCTGAACTACGTGCGCGGCTTCGGCGTCACCACGCCAGGGCAGGGGATGCCCGCGACCAAGCCACTTGGCTTCGACGCGCCGTATGCCCAGAGTCAGGCGTTCAACGCGCTGACCAATGGCCAGCCGACCCAGTTCGGCCCGAACCTGCTGGCTGAGAGTGGCTTTGGCCAGGGTCAACTGCTCATCTCGCCGTTGACGATGGCGACAGTCGCCAGCACAGTCGCGGCAAATGGCTATCTCTACACGCCGCACATCGCCCTCAAGACCGTCCCGCATGGTGTCAGCGCCAGCAGTGTGCTGCCCAACGCCGCGACCGTCTACAGCGAGACCATACGGCCAGAGACGGCGGCGGCAGTGCGCCAGGCGATGTGGGCCGTGACCACCAAGGGTACTGGCTCGGCGGGTCTGCCACCACACAACGGATACTATACCTACAATTCACCTGTCCACATGGGCGGCAAGACCGGCACCGCCCAGACCGA
>DASVWQ010000366.1:0-4805 GCA_036393135.1 Ktedonobacterales bacterium | reverse complement strand
TTGGGTGTCGCTAGACGCCAGCAGCGCCTTCTGGTCGGTGTTCGTCTCGTTGGCGACTAGCGGGACCAGCGGCGAGACGTTAGCTGGCAGCGCTACTATGGTGTCCGGCGTATAGCCCTTGCCATAGATCGACTCGCCATTGGGCAACAGGAACTCCTGCGTCCCCAGCACCAGCGCCGAGCCATCCGCCAGCATGAAACTCTGCAAGACGGTACCGGTGCCGAAAGTGGTCTGGCCAACAACTCGCACTTCTGGCCGGTTGATCTGGATGGCGCCGGTGGTGATCTCCGCCGCGCTGGCGGTGTTGTTGTCCACCAGAATGACCAGCGGTGTCGTCGTCGCCACCCCATTCGGCAGAACAGGCACCGTGCTCTGGCTGGTGCGCGTCCGCTCGATCAGCACGTTCTTGCCGGAGCCGCTGGGGATGAACTCGCTGGCCACAGCCTGCGCCTGGTCGAGATAGCCGCCAGGATTGCCGCGCAGGTCCAGGATGATGCCGCTGGCGTTGTTCTGCTTGGCCTGGAGCAACGCCTTGCGCAGTTCGGTGTCGGCGTTGGCTGAGAACTGTTCGAGCTGGATGTCCACGAGGCTCGTGCCGGGGATGTCGTAGGTCGTGACGGTCGGCACGGTGAACGAGGCGCGTGTGAGCGTGACCGAGAAGGTCTTTGTACCCGTCGTCGTCGTGCGCGTGATGCCCAGCGTCACCTGCGTTCCCGCCTTGCCAGTGATGAGCGGGCGCGCCTGGTCGATGGTATAGCCCTTGATGTCCTGGCTGTTGACGCTGTTGATGAGGTCGCCCGGCTTCAGTCCGCCCTTGTCGGCTGGCGAGTCGGGAAACACCATATCGATGCGGATGGGCTTCGCGCCGCCGCCGCTGAGCTGGACGCCGATGCCGACGATGCCCTGATCCTGGAGTTGCTGGTTCTCCTGGGCGAACTCCTCGGGCGTCTCGAAGCGGCTGTGGCCGGTGTCGCCGAGCGAGCTGACCATCGCGTTGATGGCGGCGTAGGCCATCTTCTGGTGGTTGATGCGATTGGTGAAGACGAAATCGTTGTCGATGGCGACCCAGGACTGATGAATCAGCAGTTCATCATTCGATGAAATGTAGCGCCCCTGATTGACATAGGCGTTGCCAAACCAGCCCGCGCCGAACGCGATGAGGACGAGCAGCGATGTGATGACCATCTGCGCCAGCGCGCCATTCGCTGCGCTGCCGCGCTGGCGCGCCGCGACGCCGGGATCGTTCTGGGGAGCAGGTAAGCGTTGGGGGCTATTGTCACTCAGCACGACGGCCTCCATAGCGCGGATGGCCTCATTGCTGAGCCAGGCGCGACATCCTTTGGACTGGGCGGCGTGGACGGCGAACTGTCTCGCTGTAGGAAGCCAGGAGATCTGCCGCGACCAGCACATCTGTAATCGTAGGGTGAGCGGCCAACGGCGTCAAGGCGCCACCGGCCGCTCACAGTTGACACTCAGGCGCAGGTCAGCGCATCTCGTGTACGAGCGCGGGGCCGCTCGTGTTGAACGGCCCCGGCTGAATGCTAATGCTGGGCGATGTAGACCTTCGGCCAGTTGACATCCTCCATCAGGCCGATGGAGTTGAAGCCGAAGCCATGCACGTATGAGCGAACCCGCCAGTAGCTCTTGGTCTGCTGATAGGGAATCCAGAGGCAGAGGTTGACGACCTGCTGCTCGGCCTGGTTGTACGTCTCCATGCGCTTGGTGACGTTTTGCTGAACGTCAGCCTGCTTGAGCAACGCATCTAACTTGGAGTCACTGAAGCCCTCCGAGTTGTTTGCCGCGTTGGTGGTGAACTGGAGGCTGAGCCAGTCCTGCGGGTCAGGATAATCAGCGATCCAGCCGATCTCCCAAAGCGCCATCGGGTTTGGATGGGCGACGAGATACCCGACCTCAGTCTGGAACGAGACCTGGCTGACCTGTACGTTGAGGCCGAGGGCGGAGGACCACTGTGTGGCGGCGTTCTGCGCGATCTGCACCCTGGACGAGTCTTCCTTAGGCACATACACCGTAATCGCCTGTGGCGACGTTCCGGTGATGTAGGGGCACCAGTCTTTCTCAACGCCTGTGAGAGATGGCGTGCATTGCGCCTGCGCCTGGCGCAAGAGTGAGAGCGCGCCCGCCTGGTTGCCTGTGAGGGATTGTGTGCCATCGGGAGCCGGGTTTACCAGGCCTGGAAAGTAGCCCGGCATGCCCTGGGGTACGATGTGGTTGGTCGGGTTCGCGCCACCGTTTTCCACCCGATCCACGAGCAACTGCTTGTTCAACGCGAGGTCGAACGCCTGCCGCACGGCAAGGTTGTCAAACGGGGCGATCTTTGTGTTGAGGCCAAAATAGTCGGTTTCGAGCGTAGGGACACTGTGGAAGTCCGCCTGGCCGCGGGCGAAGGAATACTGACTGGTCGGCACATCAGTATAGTCGAACGCCCCTGCGCGGTAGTTGCTGTACTCAGCGTCAACGCTGGCGATGGCCGGGCGGACCACCTGCTGAATTGCGAGGTTCTGGCCGAACGCCTTCTCCCAGTAGGAATTTGGCACGAAGGTCATCTTGGCGCCGTCGCCATAGGATTTCAGCTTGAACGGGCCGGATGTGCCGCCCTTGTCGAGGTGGTCAACCCACGTGCCACCCGCGTAGGCGGAACTGGTCACGAAGGACTTCTCCAGCACGTCGGCGGTGGAGTAGGTCAGCGCCTGGAGGAAGTAGCTGATCGGCGCGTCGAGGCGGATACGCAGCGTCTGCGCATCGAGCACGTTCAGACCCTTGCGTGGATCGTCACCTGTGGAGATGATGGAGCTTACCGTTCCGTTTGCGCGGTCCGTCGCGCCGAGGATGTGGCCGAGGTATGTCTCGCCAGCCTGATAGCACAGGCCGTTGGTGGCATAGGTCTTGGCGCTGTCCACACTGCAGAGGTTCGGGTCGAGCGAACGGTCGATACTGTAAGCGAAGTCGGCGGCGGTGATCGGCTTGCCATCGCTGAAGAAGAGATTCGGGCGCAGATGGAAGGTGTAAATCGTGCCGGTGGAGTCTATGTTCCAGGTCTGCGCGGAGTCGCCGATGATCTTGAAATCGGGCGAGAAGGTGACGAGGCCGGTAAAGAGCATCGAAACCGAGCCAGTGTCAATCAGCGTGCTGATTTGCGCGGGATCGAAGACCTCGTTGTGGCCAAACTGCCCGGTAGACGTCACATAGGGCCAGGTGAAGGTCTGGTTGGCGGCGAGCTGCGCCCCTGTCGCCTGGCCGCCCAACCCGGAGCTGCACGCGGCCAGTGGCAGCAGCAGCGCGCTCACTGCCAGCGCCAGCGTCTGCGCGACGAACGAGTGACGGCGGCTCGACCGCCGATCGCGGCGTAACGTCTGGAAAATCGCCTGTATCCCGCGCATGCGTGGTGAATCCTCCCCAGCCCGGCTGCGCGGCGAGATATGGTCGCCGATGTAGAGCGCAGTGGGCGTTACTGAGTCCTGGCTGAGCTATGACGCTACCCGGATGCGGGCGCCACGCGATTGTACGCAAGCGCGCGGGCTATGTCAATTGCGGTAGCCGCCTTGTCTCGTGGTGTATAACGCGCGGACGCCCTTGACGTAGCTCTGAACTAACTGTAAAATAGTTTTTAGAGGACTAAAAACTTGATTTGAGGTGTGCGCTATGGCTCCCGATCTTCGCGAACTCTCGCCACGCGCGGTGGACTGCCTGAAGCTGGTGTACAAGCTGAGTGAGCGAGGCGAGCGCGTCACCACTTCCGCGATGCGCGAGCGGCTGGCGGCGCTGGAGCCAGGTGGCCAGCTCAGTGACGCCAGCGTGACGCAGCTCTTCAAGTGGCTGGGTGAGCATGACTATCTGCGTCACACCCCCTATCACGGCGTGGAGTTGACCGAGGCGGGCGAGCGATTGGCCCTGGAAATGACACGCCACCATCGCCTGCTGGAACTCTTCCTGACACAGATCATGGGCTACTCGTGGGATATGGTGGACGCCGAAGCCGAGCGGCTGGAGCATGTTATCTCCGAGGAGTTCGAGGAGCGTATGGACGCACTGCTCGGCTATCCCACCGTTGACCCACACGGCGACCCCATCCCCAGCAAGTCAGGGATGGTCACAATACCGGCGACGCTGCCGCTCTCCGAGCTTGGCCCCGGCGACGAAGGGATTGTGCTGCGGGTCAATGACGACAACGCCGAGCAATTACGCTATCTGGCCAGCCTGGGCATCGGGCCGGGAACGCCAGTCCACGTGATGGACCGCGATCCTTTCGGCGGACCGCTCTGGCTGCGCGTCGGGCCTGACGTGACGGCGGCGCCGCGCGCGGTGGGTCCGCAGCTCGCGGCGTGCATTCGCGTGGGGCGCGCTGAGCATGCGCTGGCGGGCAATTGATAGTGGCGCAGAGTGGGTAAGGGCGAGAGCTGAGGGACTGTGGCGATGGAGACAGACATGCGGCAATCGGCGGGCGGGGCGCTGACACGGCGCTGGTTGCGCCCGTCTGGCGCCCTGCGTGCGACCCTCAGCACACAGCGCACGCTGGACAGCGCGCAGGCCGAACTTGCCCGCCCCGACCGCCGCTGGACCCTGCGCCGCGCGCTGCCTTTCCTGGGGCCAGCCTTCATCGCCGCCGTCGCCTATGTGGATCCCGGCAACTTCGCCACCAATATCCAGGCTGGCTCGGCCTATGGCTACACGCTGCTCTGGGTGATCCTGGCCGCCAATCTCATCGCCATCCTGCTCCAGACGCTCTCCGCTAAGGTGGGCATCGCGACGGGCAAGAACCTCGCGCAGCTCTGCCATGACTACTTCCC
>DASVWQ010000365.1:0-4705 GCA_036393135.1 Ktedonobacterales bacterium | reverse complement strand
CGCAGGCCCGCCCCGAAGATCTGCGCGCCGAGGCTGGGCTGGCCGTTCCGCTGGCGGAGGCGCGGCTGCGGACACCTGTGCCGGACCCGCCGACCCTGCGTGACTTCTATGCCTTCGAGCAGCATGTCAAGGCGGCGCGGGCGCGGCGCGGCGTCGGGATGATCCCGGAGTGGTACGAGATTCCCGTCTTCTACTTCTCGAATACGGCGGCGCTCTTTGGCGATGGCGAGGAGATTCCCTACCCGCGCCTGAGCCAGGAGCTGGACTTCGAGCTGGAGGTGGCCGCCGTCATCGGGCAGGCGGGCGCCGACATCAGCGCTGACGACGCCCCCGCCTACATCGCGGGTTACATGGTGATGAACGACTGGAGCGCCCGCGACCTCCAGCGCCACGAGATGAAGATGAACCTCGGCCCGGCCAAGGGCAAGGACTTCGCCACCTCGCTCGGCCCGTGGCTTGTCACGCCCGATGAGCTGGCTGACCGGCGCATTGGCTCTGGCAAGGACGAGCGCTACGACCTGGCCATCACCGGGGCCATCAATGGCGATGAGCTGGCCCACGCCAACCTCAAGGACCTCTACTTCACGTTCCCGCAGATGATCGAGCGGGCCGCGCAGCATGTGCGCCTGCGCCCCGGCGACATCATCGGCTCCGGCACCGTCGGCACAGGCTGCATCCTGGAGTTGGGGACGGAGCGGCATCGCTGGCTGCGTCCGGGGGATGTGGCCGAGATGCGCGTGGAGCGGCTGGGCGCGCTGCGCAATACCATCGTGGAGGCGCCGGGCAAGTAGCCGCCCAGCGGGAAGGAGAGACGTCATGCCGATGCCAACGCCACCAGGGCCAGGCGAGGAGCCAACGACCGAGGCGGAACTCTACCGCTATCACTTCCGCCGCCTCACGGGCTGGTATCTGGAGGCGCTGGACCCACTGCCCGCCGAGGCGTTCCTCTGGACGCCACCCGCGCCGGAGATGAACAGCCTCTCGGCGATCTGCTCGCACGCCATCAGCTCGGCGGAGTGGTGGACGCTGAGCTGCGTGGGAGATGCGCCGCTGGAGCGCGACCGCGACGCCGAGTTTGGCCTCGCGCTGCCGTGGAGCGAGATGCGACCGCGCTTCACGGGCTGGCTGGCGCAGGTCGAGGCGCTGCTCACGCCGATGACGACCACGCAGTTCCAGGCGATCAGCCGACATCCGGCGGGCGACCGCATGAACCGCCGCTGCCTGACGCACACCATCGAGCATCTTGGGCTGCATCTGGGGCATGTCGAGCTGACGATTGACTGGTGGAAAGCGAGCCGCCGGGACACGCCATGATCGTTGACTTCCACACCCACATCTTCCCGCCGGAGATCATCGCGCGACGCGAGCAGTTCGCCGCGCGCGATCCGTGGTTTGGCGAGCTGTATGGCGACCCGCGCGCGACGATGGCCGACGCCGAGGGGCTGCTCGCGGAGATGGCGGGGTCGGGGGTGGACCACGCGGTCACGTTCTCGTTCGGCTGGAGTGACGCCGGCCTGATCGAGGAGTGCAACAGCTACGTCATCGAGGCGACACAGCGACATCGCGGCAAGTTGACTGGACTGGCGGTGATCCAGCCGTTGGCCGGCGCGCGGGCGGTGGCCGAGGTGGAACGCTGCGCGCGGGCCGGGCTGGCGGGCGTGGGCGAGTTGATGCCGCACGGGCAGGGCTATTCGCTGGCCGATACGCGGATAATGACGCCAATCGCCGAGGCCTGCCTGGCGCATGGCCTGCTGCTGCTGACGCATGCCAGTGAGCCAGTTGGGCATAGCTACAAGGGCAAGGGCAATGTCAGCCCCCGCGACCTCTACACCTTCATCCAGGCGTACCCCACGCTGCGTGTGGTTGCGGCGCACTGGGGCGGCGGCTTCCCGTTCTACGAACTGATGCCGGAGGTCCACACGGCGGCGGCGAACCTCTGGTACGATTCCGCCGCCTCGCTCTATCTCTATCGCCCGGAAGTCTTCGCCACGGTGGGCGCCATCGCGGGCGCGGAGAAAGTCCTGTGGGCCAGTGACTATCCGCTCATCTCGCAGGCGCGGATGCTGGCCCACCTCGACGCCGCCGGACTCGCCCCGGCGGCGCAGGCCCAGGCGCGAGGCGGGAACGCGGCGGCGCTGCTGGGCCTGACGCCGTGAGCGCCGCCGCTGCCCGCGCGCCTAGAAGAGCGTGCCAGAGCGCGCCAGCGCGAACAGGATCACAATGAGCGCGATGGCGAGGATGATCACGACTGGCGCGACAGCGGGATTCCAGCGCTGCTGTGGCGCGGCGGCAGGCGCGGTCGCGGAGGCCACGGCAGGGGCGGGCGCTGTCTCATCAGAGAGCGCCTCAGCGGCAAGTGGCGCGGCCGCCGATGCAGCGACCGGCGCCACCTCCGCGGCTGCCGGAGCGACCTCAGCGGGAGCCGTCACCTCGGCGGCGACCGGCGCCACGGGCGCGGCCTCCTCGGCGGGCGTGGTGGCTGGGCGGGGCAGGCCACAGGAAACGCAGAAAGCGATGTTCTCGCGGTACGCCGCCCCACAGGCGGGACAGCGTTCTGTCACTTCCACCATCGAAGAACCTCCTCGTGTTGGGCAAAGACGAGATAGAAGACAGGACGGATGAGTTACGCTGGTCATCCATAGTGTATTACGCGGAGGGTAGGGTTCGCCGCCTGATACCCCTGCGCCGACGGGTATTTTTGACGATGCGCGACCGCAGGAGCCGCATTGGGTGGCACGTTTCTTGCGAGTTCGGTGGGGCGCGACTGAAACCCTTCGCTCTGACCTCTCAGGGCTGCGACTTCAGCTTGCAAGGACTTCGCCCGCGACCCGCCCGCGACCCGCCCGCTACTTGTCCACTGCGCTCATCTCCGGTTCTGTGTGGAGGCGCTCCCAGGTATGACCACCCTTGAAGATCGTCGCCCGCTGCCTGTCACTGGCGGCGCGCTGATCGCCCAGCGTTATGAGCTGGGGCAGCCACTGGCGCAAGGCGGTATGGCGACGATTTGGCATGGATGGGATCGCCGCCTCGCGCGTCCCGTGGCGGTCAAGACACCGCGTGACGACCGACTCGAAGACGATGGCGCCATCGCCCGGCTTCGGCATGAGGCGCTGACCCTGGCCTCGCTCGCGCACCCCAATATCGTCAGCGTCTACGATCTGCTGGAGGTGGACGGCCGCCCGTTCCTCATCATGGAGATGGTCGAAGGCGAAGACCTCAAGCACTGGATGCGGCGTCATGGCGCGCTGGACCCGCTGGACGCCCTCGACATCGCGCGGCAGGTCTGCCTGGCCCTCCAGGCGATTCACACGCATGGCATCGTCCACCGCGATGTGAAGCCGCACAACATCCTGCTGACGCGCGGCCCCTATGCGACGCTGGTGGACTTCGGGCTGGCGCTCTCGCCACGCGACGCTGGCTATCCAGAGGAGGCGGGCGTTGTCCTTGGCACGCCGGAGTACATGGCCCCTGAGCAGGCGATGGGCGGGCAGGTCATCGCCGCGACCGACCTCTATGCCCTGGGGATCACGCTCTATGAGGCGCTGGCAGGCGAGACGCCTTTCCGCAGCCCCTCGGCGATGGAGATCATGCGGAGCCAGGTCTCGGCGCCCATCACGCCGCTCCGCCAGGTACGCCCCGACCTGCCCAGGGTGGTCGAGGCCGTGGTGATGCGGGCGCTGGAGAAGGACGCGGGGCAGCGCTTCCCTTCGGCGGAGGGGATGGCGAAGGCGCTGTCACAGGCGGCCTACGATGCGCGCTTGCAGCATGACGCGCTGACATTTTCGCTGCCGCAGTCGCTGCCCGCCTGGTGGCCGCCTGCCAGTGGGCGCGCCGCTGAGTCGCTGGATGAGGCCGACGAGGAGTCTGAGCCGCTCTGGGTGCGCCTGATTTGGGTGGTGGTGGCGATCAACATCATGCTGGCGCTCACACTACTCTGCGCTATCGTGCTGCGCGGCGCGATGTAGACGGCGCTGACGCGCTACGCGAGGATGGCGTCCAGCAGCATGGTGAGGAAGCGCGGGGTGTCCACCTCCAGCGGAATGGCCAGCGGATGACTGGGGCGCTCGTAGCCTGGGCCGATCAGCGGTCGGCGATCGGCGACGGTCATGCCGGTGGTCCACTCGCCCTTCGTCTCGACATGCGTATCGAGGTGAGCGGCCTCCAGCGCCAGCGAGGGGTCGAGCAGCAGCGCCATCGCCAGCGGGTCGTGCATCGTGACCGCCTCGAAGCCGAAGCGTTGCGAGTAGAGCGCCAGGTATGGCGGCAGGATGCGCAGGACGAACTGCGCGAGCGGCTGGGAGGAAGCCCGCAGCCGCGCCAGGCCATCCGACCGCAGCAGCGCCCGCATCGTGACATCCAGCGCGACGAGCGTGACGGGCCAGTCCGCCGCGAAGACCAGCGCCGCCGCCTCCGGGTCGTGGTAGATGTTGGCCTCGGCGGTCGCGCTGACGTTGCCTGCCGCGCCGATAGCCCCGCCCATCACCATCACCTCACGCACCAGGCCAGGCAGTTCCGGATCGCGCTGGAGGGCCAGCCCCAGGTTGGTGAGCGGGCCGCTGGCAAAGAGCGATAGCTCGCCAGGGCGCTCGTGGACGAGGCGCAGGAGTTGATCGACAGCATGTTCGCCAGTGGGCGCGCGGGTTGGCGCGGGCAGGTCCGCATCGCCGAGACCATCGACGCCGTGGACATGGCTCGGCGGGAAGGG
>DASVWQ010000364.1:0-2091 GCA_036393135.1 Ktedonobacterales bacterium | reverse complement strand
AGCGGGCGCTCCTCGCTGTCCTCGCCGCCGCGCGTCGCCAGGTCCTGGAACTCGCCCGCGCCGGGGTTCGAGGTGCGGCAGAGGATGATGCAGCCACGCTCGGCGCGCTCCAGGAAGGGGCTGATGGCCTCGCGCCCCAGGTACGGATGCAGCGTCACGGCGTCGGCGCGCAGGGTGTCGAAGGCGGCGCGGGCGTAGGCGGCGCTGGTGCTGCCGATGTCACCGCGCTTGGCGTCGAGGATGACGGGAATCTCCGGGTAGCGGGCGTGGATGTAGGCGATGAGACGTTGCAGGGCGCGCAAGCCCGCCGGGCCATACTGCTCGTAGAAGGCGCTATTGGGCTTGAAGGCGCAAACGACCTCGGCGGTCGCGTCCACGATGGCCTGGGTGAAGCCGACCAGCGCGCCCTCGATCTCACCCTCGGCCTCGCTGGTCGCGCTGAGCAGGCCAGTGCGCCCGCCGCGCGCGGGCTGGGGGATGCGCTCGATCTCCGGGTCGAGGCCGACGCAGACGAGCGAGCCGGTCGCCCGCCAGCGCTCCCGCAACATCTCGACAAAGCTCTTCCGGCGGGCGAGTGGGCTGGGCTGCGCTGTGCTATCCGCCACGTGTGCTGCTCCTGGCGCGGCGCGTCCCGCGCGCTGGCGCTGGCCGGGCGCGTTTCACGAGGCCGCCAGATAGTATAGCAGACGCGGGCTACTCTCCGCTGGGCGCGCGGCCATCGTCGCGGTGGCTGACCGCGTAGGCGTCGGCGCTCCAGGCACAGTTTCACACGCAGGCCCAGCAGGCGTCCAACCAGAAGGTGGCGGCGGGGGATGAGCTGACAAGGGGGCGGCGCATGCGTTCGCGCAGACCTTCGCACAGGCGCTGGCCACCGCGTTCAGCAGTATGGCTCCCGCTGCGGGATGAGGTCGGCCATGCGCAGGGTTTCGGTGGGCTGGTCATGGTCTGCGGGCGGGGCAGTGCACTGGACATCATCTACCGATCTGCCTGGTCAGACGGCTCCGAACCGGTGGGAAGGGCATTCGCATCGACGGGCGCAGGCGCTGGATTGGCCTCAGCTACCCCTTCTGTGTGCGCAACAAGGAGCTCCGTTTCATCCGCTCCTGGTAGAGGGCCAGACTCCTTCGGACGTGCGCGGGGGTGGAACAAGCGCCACCACCAGGTTTGATGTCGCCGATACGTCCGCGCCTGGGCAACGACGTCGCGTATCTGGTCGAGGTGCTCAGCCTCGTGGCGGAGTCCCGCCAGGTAACGTTTGATAGCGTTATACTCTGGAGCCCCGTCCCATAGGGCATTCGTGAGGCTGAGATCGGGGCGCTCCGGCCACATGCCCAGACTGGCGAGGCGCATCCGGCGACTCTCCTCCAGCCGGGATCGGCACTGCTGCACGGTGGTCACCATCTGCCAGGGTATCTCGTACCGTGACCGACCATGGTAGGAAACCCCACGCGCTAGCTCGGCTGCCAGCGCGGCGTTTTCTTCGGCGCTTGCCGTCATGTGGGCGATAATGTGTCCCAGCGTCCAGGCAATCCCCATCTCCTCCGCGCTCGCGGCGGCGCTGTCGCGGGCCTGCGGATCCATCGGGACGAAAATCACATCGGCGTCTTTACACCCACGCAGGAGGCGTCTGGCTTCGTTGAGGATCTCGTTCGTCGGGCGTACCAGCGCTTGCTGCGTGAGCAGGGCGTCGTCCGCTGGGAGCACATATGTCATCGCATCACCTCATATGACTCATCGGCTAGACGTTCACTGAACGGAGGGGCGCGTGTACGTCGCGCGTGTCTAGACGGCGCCATGTTCATGAGTGGTGAGGACCCGTGGAAACAAGGCGATGTATCCACTTCATGCTGTACCGCGAGTATAGCAGGGATCGGGCGGCGGCGCGAGTGGCAGGCGGAAGCAGGTTGGCCGTGGGTCAGGGCGTGGCGCCATCGTCGCGGTGGGCGCTGCGCGGGGCGACGCGGGGCAGCGCGGCCACCAACGCCTCGTCATCGTCGGCGCCGACGCGGTTGAAGCGCTCGAAGCCGCACTTCACGCAGTGGTGGACGATGACTTCCTCGCCGTTGGGGCGCTCGAAGACGCCGACTGGCT
>DASVWQ010000363.1:0-6130 GCA_036393135.1 Ktedonobacterales bacterium | reverse complement strand
GCGCGCTCGCAATAGTCGCGCGTGCGGCGGAATACCGGCGAGAGGTCGAACTGGTCGCGGGCGCGCAGGATGCCCCCGCGTCGCAGCTTCGCCGCCGCGACCAGCCCGATGCGCCGCGCCATGCCGTGATCCTCTCCGCCGCGCCGGGAGCCGCCCGCGCGGCTACTTCGGCGGGGGCGCCGTCAGCGCCTCGTATTTTTTGACGTACCAGCGGGTCGCGGCCACATATTCGCCATGACTCCAGGTCAGCGGCGAGACCGAGAGCGGCGCCCCCGTCAGCGGATCGATCTGCTCGGCCAGCACGCCGCTGGGCAGCGCATGGGCCTGGGTCCAGCGCAGCCAGGGCTTGGCCTCGGCCAGTTCGTCGAGGGTGGTGGCGCGCCCGATGTGGTACTGCGCCATCCACAGCGCGCTGATGAACCACGGATTGCCCGGCGCCTGGCTCAGGTCCTTCGTCACCTGATGGTAGTAGTCGTTCTCGTAGCGCGCCATCCCGCCGACCGATGTATTCACGCTCAGGCGGCGCTGGTAGGCGTCCATCGTCCCGGCCACCTCGTCGCTGGTCGGCGCGAACATCCCCGTCTTGAAGACCCCCGCGACGCTGCAATCCATCGTCATGTCTGGCTCGATGTCGCCCTCCGGCGTCACTGTGATCATGCGCAGGAAGCGCCGCTCACCCTCGTGCCAGAGGTATTGCCGCGCCGCCGTCCTGATCTCCTCCGCCGCCGTCTGGTAGCGCGCCGCCAGCTCCTGCTCGCCGAAGAGGGTGGCGAAGCGCGCGGCGGACATCAGGCCATCATAGACCGCCGCGACGGTGAAGATGTGGATGCCGTGCCGCTCCTCCCAGAGGTCCCACGACGGCGCTGGCAGCTTCGTCACCGGCTCGCGGAATGCCGTCATGAACTCGGCGGCGCCGACCACCAGCGGGCGGTAGAGCGGGCGAACAAACTCGACCTCGTGGAATAGCTCGAAGTGCTGCCAGAGCGCTGAGACCACCAGCGCCGTCTCATCCTCCTGGATCGGCAGCTCGAACTGCCCGTCACTGGCCATCCACGGGTGCCAGCTACTGCCCAGCGCGCCGGAGGGGGTGTATTTGTGGAGCAGGTAGCCATGCGGCGAGATGGCGCGGCGGCAGAAGTGGAAGAAGGCGTCGGTGATGTCGCCGTAGCCCGCGTGCGAGAGCGCGATGGCGACGATGGCGCCGTCACGCGGCCACATATAGGCGTAGGTGTCGGCGGAGAAGGTGTAGACATCGCCGTCGGTGGCGGCGATGATAGCGCCGTGGACATCGGTCTCGGCGCGCACCAGCAACAGGCTGCGCTTGTAGAGGTCCACCAGCGACTGCTCCAGGTCGCTCTCGCCCAGCGGGCGCGTGTTGACCCAGGCCCGCCAGTAGTCGCTGGTGCGCCGCAAGAAGACCTCCGGCCCGCGCTTGCGCACGAGATCATCCAGATGGCGCGCCGCCTCATACGAGCGCCCGATGGCCAGCCAGTGGTAGCACAGGCGCGCCGCGTTGGCCGCGACTTCGCCCAGATAGAAGCCCGCGCAGCTATCCACTGATCCCTGGGCGATGGGGTTACCGCCCAGCTCGCCATCCTCGGCGTCCACCCAGGTCCCCTGCTGCTGGTTGAACTCCTTCTGGCCAATCGCCCAGTGGTAAACGCCCAATTCGCCCTGGCGCTTGTCGTCGGGCGCTCCGGCCAGCTCATCGCCGACGACGCCATCCACCAGGATGTAGCAGTGACGCTTGTAGGCGACCAGGAACTTGTGGTCGGGACGATAGAAGACGGTATTCGCGCCCGCATTCTCCCAGAGATGCCAGTCGTGGTGGTAGAAGAGGCGAACCTCGCGTGGGTGGTCGGCGAGATTGGTCACGCGCATCCGGCGCATGATGATGTCGCGGTCAAAGTCCACCGCGTCGGCGCACTCGATGCGCAAGGCGAGGCGCTCGCTGGTCAGCGTCACCGCCGTCACCAGCGTCTCCTTCTCGTAGCGCAGGTCGCGCGTCCAGTCGTCGCTGTCGAACCACGCGAAATCGCCGTCTACCCAGACGCCGGAGTACGAGACATGGCCGAGGGTCTGGTTCTGCTGGCCAATGTGGGGCCAGTAGATGTCGCGCAGGTTGTAGTCCGCGTCGAAATTGACGAGCGTTCGCCCGTTGGCGATGGGCAGGTCACGCGGCATGCTCTCGCGCTCCTTCTCAGCCCGGCGCGCCTTCTGTGGGGCGGCGCGGGAGACGACGACGCGCCCCAGCGCCGTTCGCTGGGGCGCGTGTCACGCGCGGACGCTCCGCTAGCGGCTGCTGGCCGCCTGGAAGCGCCGGGCCACCTCGTTCCAGTTGACCACGTTCCACCACGCGGAGAGATAGTCCGGGCGGCGGTTCTGGTACTTGAGGTAGTAGGCGTGCTCCCAGACATCATTGCCCATGATGGGGGTCAGACCGTCCATCAGCGGGCTATCCTGGTTGGCGCTGGAGAGCGCCTGGAGCTTGCCGCCCTGGTCCACAACCAGCCACGTCCAGCCGGAGCCAAAGCGCTTGGCGCCGTTGTCGTTGAAGGTGGTCTTGAACTGGTCGAACGAGCCAAACGTCGAATTGATCGCGTCGGCCAGCGCGCCAGTCGGAGCGCCACCGCCGTTCGGCCCCATGATCTGCCAGAACATGCTGTGGTTGGCGTGACCGCCGCCATTGTTGCGCACCGCCGTCCGCACATTCTCCGGCACGTCGTTGATGCGGCGCATCAGGTCTTCCACCGAGACGCCATCGAACTGGCTCAGCCCCTGCAACGCGGCGTTGAGGTTGTTCACATACGCCTGGTGGTGCTTGTCGTGGTGCAACTGCATCGTCTGGGTGTCGATGTGCGGCTCAAGCGCACTGTAATCGTAGGGTAGTGCGGGTAGCTCGAACGTCATTGTCTTCTTCTCCTTGCGCCAAGTGTCGAATACTGTAGCTAACGCATTTCGCTTCAGGCGCCTGCGCAACCCGCGCGGGCGCGCATGCCCTTGGGCGGCGCGTGAAGTGTCGTCTGAATACACAATACGTCCGGCGCGCCGCCTCTTGTCAAGGCTGCGGCGTGCGCTGTCCCACGGCGTCGCTTGCTTGTGCGCTCTATCCCTGCGCGATATACTGGAACGGCGCGCCGGACGGCAGCCGCGATATGGACTGCGGCGCGGCAGGCCACGAGACAAGAACCGCGGCTCAAGATGGGATCGAACGCGCATGCTGACTCCAGACGGCGACCAGCGAGAGCCAGCGCGCCCAGCCGACATCGACCCCACGCCCGCTGACGACATCGCCGAGGACTTCCCGGTCTATGCGCGCGCCCGCGACGCCATCGCCCGGCCCCTGCGCCGCCTGACCGCCCAGCTTCGCCCCACCACCATCACTCGTCGCCGCCGCCAGCGCAGACGCCGCCGCGACCAGCTCCAGGCGCAATTCAGCCGCTACTCGCGGGCCTACTTCCAGCGCTGGCTTTTCATTGGCGCGCTGATCGGCGTGGCGGCAGGCCTGCTGATGGCCGCCTTCTACAACGCAATCGATCTGGCCACCCGCCTGTTTGCGCTGATCGCCGGATTTGTCCCGCCGCTGCCCGCTGGCGAGGGCGCGACCGTCCTGATGCCCATCGCGCGGCCCTGGCTGCTACCCATAGGCGCCGGGCTGGGCGGGCTGATCGTTGGCCTGATCGTCTACAACCTCGCGCCAGAGACCGCGCGTGGCGGCACCGACAACGTGCTGACCGTCTTCCATGAGCAAAACGGCCTGATGCGCAAGCGGGTCGCGCCGATCAAGCTGATCGCTTCGGCCATCACCATCGGGTCCGGTGGCAGCGCCGGACGCGAGGGCGCCGCCGCGCAGATCATGGCGGGGGCTGGCTCGTGGCTCGCCCAAACGCTCAACCTCGACGAGCACGACCGCCGCATCGCCGTCGTCGCCGGGATGGGCGCGGGCATCGGCACCATCTTCCGCGCGCCCTTCGCCGGGGCGCTCTTCGGCGCCGAAGTGCTCTACAAACGGGACTTCGAGGCCGACGCGATCTTTCCCACCTTCATCGCGGCGGTCGTCGGCTACACGATCTATGGCGTGATCGAGGGCTGGGCGCCCATCTTCGGCGCGCACACCGACTTCAGCTTCAACAATCCGCGCAGCCTGATCGGCTTCCTCGCGCTGGGGGTCATCTGCGGCGGGCTGGGGCTGCTCTTCGAGGCGGCGATGGAGGGCGTGACGCGCGCTTTCAACGGCCTGCGCCTGCCGCGCGCCATCAAGCCCGCCATCGGCGGCGTCATGGTCGGGCTGATTGGCATGTATCTCCCGGCATCGCTGGGCATGGGCTATGGCTTCGTGCAGTTCAGCGTCAACAACGACTACACGACGCTGAGCGGGTTGCTGCTGGCGCTGCTGGTCTTCGCCAAGATCGCGACGACCTCGCTCACCATCGGCTCCGGCGGCAGCGGCGGCGATGTGGCCCCGGCGATGGTGGCGGGCGGTTTTCTCGGCGGCGCGCTGTGGGCCGGGCTGCATTACATCTCGCCAGCGCTGGTGGCGGGCGTACAGCCGGGCGCCTTCGTGCTGGTGGGGATGGCGGCGTTCTTCGGCGGCATCTCCAAGACGCCGCTGGCGATGATCCTGATGGTGACGGAGATGTCGGGCGAGCTCTCGCTGATCGCTCCGGCGATGCTGGCGACGATGGTGGCCTATGTCATCACCGGCGACTCCAGCGTCTACCACTCGCAGTTCCCCACCCGCCTCGACTCGCCTGCCCACCGCGACGACTACGCCCTGCCGCTGATGCAGCGCGTCTCGGTGCGCGAGACGCTGGATGCGGTGGGCGGCGACCCGCCGCCGGTGGTGGCCAGCGATGCGACACTGGCGCTGGTGGGCGAGACGCTGCGCCAGAGCCGGGCCTCGGCGGCGCTGGCCCGCGAGGATGGGCGCATCGTGGGCATCATCACGCTTTCGGACCTGGCGCGGGTAGCGCCCGATATGCTGGCCGAGACGCAGGTGGGCCAGGTGATGAGCCGCCAGATCGTCTCGGCCTATCCCGATGAGACGCTCTACACCGCCTGGCTGCGGATGACGCGGCGCGGGATGCGGCGGCTGGTGGTGGTGGCGCGTGGCAAGCCGAACCGTCGCCTGGGTCTGCTGACGCTGGACGAGGTGCGCCAGGTGCTACGCCTGCGCCGTCTCGACACGCCAGAGCGCGCCGGAGCCGATAGCGCCGCCCCGCGCGCGACCGCGACGACGGGCGACGCCTTCGCCGCCAGCGATACGCGCATCCCAGCCCCCGCTGGCTCCGATCCGCTCGCCACGCTGCGGGTAGGCGATGTGATGCAGCAGGCGCCCGCCGTCTTCGCTGAATCTACGCCGGTGGAGGATCTGCGCGCGGCGGTCTGGCGCGAGGGCTGCGCGCTGGTGGTGGACGCATCGGGCGCGCTGAGCGGGCTGATTACAGTGCGCGACCTGCGCGAGCGCGGAACGGCCAGCGAGGGCAAGCGTCTGCTGGCCAAGGACATCGCCACCCACAACCTCGTCACCGCGCGCCGCCGCGAGCGTCTGCGTGTGGCCATCCGTCGGATGGCGCCCGCCGGACTGCGCCAGCTCCCCGTGCTGGATGGCGAGCAGCCGGGCGCGCCAGTGGGCCTGCTGCGCCGCGCCGACGCCCTCAGCGCCTTCGACCGCCTCGCCCCGACCGAGGAACAGCCCACCATCGCGCAGAATTAGCGAGCATGGCGGGAAGCGCGGGACAAGCAGGGGACCGCATCCGCGAATGGAGTGGCGCGGGTTTAGCCGCCAGTGCCCGCGCCTATGCGGGCGCCCACTTTTCGCACGGCTGCTTGACGTACTTTTGGAGAATAGGAGAGGCGAGGCGCATATGTCGCCCTGCCTCTTTCTGGCGTGGACTTGCATGATAACGAAAAATTCGTTAGGATGTCTATCATGGAACATGGAGCAAACACCGCCGAGCGGATCATCAGGCGCTTCGGCGGCCAGAGTGCTCTGGCCGCCCTGCTCGGCAAGCGGCAGAGCACGATCGAACACTGGGCGAGGACAGGGCGAGTGCCAGCGCAATGGCAAATACCGCTCATGTCGCTCGCTCGCCAGAGAGGTGTGATCTTGGAAGCCAAAGACTTTGTC
>DASVWQ010000362.1:0-3539 GCA_036393135.1 Ktedonobacterales bacterium | reverse complement strand
TGTCGGCGTGGGGCATTGCCTCAACCAGCGCCGTGGACTACAGCCATCGTCTCTACGCCACGCCGCGCGAGGTGCGCTTCCAGGAGATGGAATACAACATCCCGGCGGAGCGCTTCGCGGAGGCGCTTGGCGAGATCGAGGCGACCATCAACCGCCAGCGGTTCGCCGTCAATTTCCCCATCGAGTGCCGCTTCGTGAAGGGCGATGACATCTGGCTCAGCCCAGCCTACCAGCGCGACTCGGCCTATATCGCCGTCCACATGTATCGCGGGATGCCGTACGAGGCGTATTTCCGCGCGGTGGAGGAGGTCTTCCAGCGGTACGATGGCCGACCACACTGGGGCAAAATGCACACGCTGCGCGCCGCGGCGCTGGCGGCGCGCTATCCGCGCTGGCAAGACTTCCTGCGGGTGCGGGCGGCGCTCGACCCGAACGGCGTCTTCCTCAACGACTATCTGAGCGCGCTACTTGGCGTCGGGCCAGCGGGCGCGGCGGAAGTGACGGAACCCCCCCTGCGGGATGTGGCGCAGCCGTCCTAGCGGCGGCACGAGCGTTTCTGGAGGGCTGACCATGGCGGATGCGCCTGCGCTGCGGCGCGGCACGCTGGGCTTGCGGCACGCGATAGTCATCTCGGTCGCGGTGATGTCGCCAGCCGCGTCGATCTTTTTCAACACGATTCCGCAGGCGCAGCTCGCGGGCGCGGCGATACCGCTGTGCTACGTGATCGGCTTTGTCGTCGCGTTGGTGGTGGCCAATCAGTACAGCGAGTTCTCGCGCGAGCTGCCGTCGAGCGGCTCGGCGTACACCTTCGTCAGCGAGGGGCTGGGGCCGCGCTGGGGTTTTCTGACCGGCTGGATCGGACTCATCGCCATCGTCCTCGGTGTCCCCTACTCCTTTGTCCTGATGAGCGCCAACCTCCAGACGCTGATGGACCGCTGGTTCGGCGTGCAACTTCCGTGGGCGCTCTACTTTGTTGGCGCCGTCGGTGTCGTCTTCGCGCTTTGCTATATTGGCATTCGCGGCTCACTGCGGGTGGACATGACGCTGCTGATCTTCGAGATGGGCGTCTGCGTCGTACTGGCGGGCATCGTCCTGACCCAGGTGGGCAAGGCGGGCGCGCTGACCGCTGCGCCATTCAGTCCTACCTCGACGCCGCCGGGAGGTGACCTGATCGTCGGAGTGGTGCTGGGCGTGCTGAGCTTCATCGGCTTCGAGACGGCTGCGGCGCTAGGCGAAGAGACACGCCAGCCACACCGCAATATTCCGCGCGCAGTCTATGGCTCGATGCTGGTGGTCGGTATCTTCTATGTGCTGATGGCCTATGCTGGAACGGTGGGCTATGGCCCTGCGCACATGGTGTCTGGCTACGGCAATGACCCGGCGCCATTCGACACCATCGCGCGCAGGTTCAGTGGTGGCCCGCTAGCGTCGTTCATCGACCTGGCAGGCGTACTCTCGTTCTTCGGCGCGGCGCTGGCCATCGTCAATGGCGGGGCGCGCATCATCTTCACGCTGGGCCGTGATGGTCTCTTTCCACGCGCGCTCGGCTGGGCGCACCCCTCACGCGGCACTCCCGGCGTCGCCATCACACTGCTCTGCGGACTGGGGCTGGTGAGTGGCCTGGGCCTCAATCTGGTGATGAAGCCCATCGTCGCGTTCGGTTTCCTCGGTACGCTGGACGCGCTCTTCGTCCTGCTGATCTATCTGCTGGTGAATATCGCCTGCATCCGCTTCTTCCTGGTCAAGCGGAGGGCGCAATTCAGCCTCATGCGGCATGCCATCATCCCCGCGCTGGGCGCGCTGATTACCGGTGGCATCGCGCTGCTGGCCATCATCTCGCCAGGCGATGCGCCACTCAGCTATATCCCGATTGTCGTAGGCGTCTGGTTGGCGCTTGGCCTCATCACACTGGTCGCAGCGCGGGACAAGATCAGCACTGTGACGCCATCGGTGGTCACACTTGCCGAGCCGGCGAAAGTCTCAGGGAGTTGAGTCGGGCGGCGGCTCAGTGGCCTGCGTCTCCGCAGCGGGCGCGCTGGCAGCGGCGTCAGCCCGCTGAAAGTCCGCTGGCGGCTCGCTATAACGCGTCATCGGCGCCAGTGGACCCAGCGCCGTAACTGGCTCGTGCACGCGGTTCGCGCGATTCGCGAGCGCGCGTATGATGAGGTCAACGCAGCCATCCAGGTCAATGGCGCCCGTATTGAGGACGAGATCGTAGAGCGTGGCCTCATCGGGCGTATGGTGGAACGTGGCGGCGAGATAGCGGCGGCGATCCAGGTCCTTCTGCTGGATGCGGCGCTGCGCCGCCTCAGGCGTGAGGCTCTCGCGCTGCGCGACGTAGGCGATGCGCTGGGCGAGCGGGGCGAAGATGCGCACGTGCAGCGTGTCGAGGCGGTCGCGCAGGATCATCTGGGAACCGCGCCCGATGATGACACTGTGTCCGGCCTGCGTCGCGCCAAGCACAATATCGCGCAGCGCGCGTGTGTAGGAGGCGTCGTTGGGCGGGAACTTGTAGTTGGATGGCAGGGCGACCATTGGGCCGACCGTCTGCATCGTGGTGAAGAATTGCATCACCCAGCCCTCGGCGTGCTCGTCGTGGGCTTCGGCGTCCTGCTCCTCCACCCCTAGTTGCTGCGCAATCTGTGTCACGACTTCGTGATCCACCAGCCGCCAGCCCAGCCGCTTGGCCAGGCGCGCAGCGATCTCGCCGCCACCGCTGCCGTACTCGCGCGAGATGGTGACTGCGCGCATCGCAGAGACATCTGGGTCAGGCGTTGTCATAGGGCGCCTCCTCATCCCGCGTGTCGGGAGCCGACCGCGAATCCGCTGATTCCTGCGGACAATGGATACAGCTATTATCATCTATTTGCGCGTCGTCCTGCGTGGCAGACGTCACACTTTCATATAGCCAGTAACTACGGACACCCACGAACAGCACGTCAGCAGAACAAGTCCTCGGAGCGAACCAAGCAAAACGGCCCTGGCGCACATCCCTCGCGCGCATGGCGCCAATCTATCAGGTTCAGTAGCCTGTCGCGAGCGAGCGCGCCAGCCGCTGGAAGACGCCATATCGTCGCGCATAGTCGGTCTGGCGCGTCAAATCTGGCTGGGCGATACTGGCAGGCGCCAGCGGCTGGCTAACGCTCGCCCAGCTCCGCGCGTCCACCGCGAGGTCTGCCAGCGTGGCGGCGCCGCAAGCTGACGCCTCCAGTGTGCTAACCTCATAGACGGGCAGGCCGAAGATGTCGGCGACGAGCTGGCGCATCCAGGCGCTCTGGAGCGCGCCGCCAGACGCGATGACCGCCTCCGGCGGCGGGGTAGCGGCCAGCAGCGGCTCCGCAATCCAGCGGGCATTGAAGATGATGCCCTCGGCGGCTGCGCGCAGGACGTTTATCGCGGTATGGTCGCTCCGCAACCCGACGACCGCGCCGCTGGTCCGGCTCGTCCACAAGGGCGCCCGCTCGCCATTAATGTACGGCAGGCAGTAGAGGCCGTCGCTGCCAGCCTCCCCTGCCGCAGCCATCGCCGCATCGAAACTC
>DASVWQ010000361.1:0-4259 GCA_036393135.1 Ktedonobacterales bacterium | reverse complement strand
GAGGTGGTTGCGCTGGTCAAGCTGGGCGTGGACGATCCGCCGCCGACGCAGGCCGGACGGGCGCTGGCGTTCCTGCGGGCGGGCATGGTGGGCGATCTGGCGCCGCTACTGGTGAACGAGGAAACGCAGGCGCTGCTTTTCGGCGGCATCGAACGAGTGGCGAATATGCGCCCATCGGGTGATCTGCCCGTCATCCAGTGGGAGTTCAGTGACGCCGAGCCATGGTACCTGGCGCCACGCGACGGACGCGCCCACGCCACGCGAGGCAGCGCCTCCAGCCCGGCGCTGACGCTGCGCTGCACGGCGAGGGACTGGGCGCGGATCGCTACGGAGAAGCTCGATCCGCGTGTGGCGCTCTTGCGACGGCGACTGGCGGTAAGTGGCGACTGGCGGCTGATCCTGCGTCTGCAATCGCTGCTGGGCGCATGATGGGGCGGACTCAGGGCGCCGCGCCTGTAAATCGCGAGCATGGCGGGGCGTCATCAAGGTGTGCGGATGGGCGCGCAGGCAGAAAGGGAGCGTATGCGCGAGTGGCGGCCAATGCGCTGGCTCATGCCCGGCCTGCTGTGGGGCGCGCTGGGATTCTCCGCCGCGTCGTCGCAGCCGCTGGGCGGCGAGCTGACGCGCGTGCGGGCGTCGTCCTATGCCCCGCGCGTGGAAGGCGGGGTGGCTGTGGCCACTGACGATACCTCCGCCGATGCCCGTCTGGCCGCCATCTACCGCGAGTTCAGCGGGCAGATTCACACCTACGCCTATCACCTGCTGGGCAATCAGGAAGACGCCGACGACGTGACACAAGAGGTCTTCATCCGGGCGTATGCGCGGCTGGGACAGCTTCGTGAGCAGGCCAGCCTGCGCTCGTGGCTCTACCGGATCGCGACCAACCTGTGCATGGACCATCTGCGCCGCCGCTCGCGGGTCAAGCGCATCTTTGGCGTGGAAGTCTCGCTGGGCGCGTCCAGCTCCGATGACGCCGCGCCGCACGATGTCGCGCAGCCGATGGCGATGGCGGAACTGGAGGGGGTCGCCGAGCGCGACCACATCGCTTTGGCGCTGAAGCGGATGTCCGACAAATATGCTATTTGCCTGCTGTTGCACTCGCTCCAGGGCCTCTCCTACCGTGAGATCGCGGAGGTGATGGGGATCTCGCCGGGGGCGGCGGCGGTGCGTTTGAGCCGTGCGCGTGATCTCTTCGCGCGCTATTACGATGAGGTGAGAAAGGAGGGCGCGCAGTGAGCGAACATCCGCCAGTGACCTGCGATAGCGTCGCGCCCTACCTGTCCGCCTACGCCGATGGCGAGCTGGCCGAGCCACTGCGCTCGGCGGTGGCGGAGCATGTGGGCGGCTGCGACGACTGCTCCGCCCGCGTGGACCGCATCCGCGCGGTGGATGCGCTGGTCGCGCGACTACCGCGCACGGCGCCGTCCGCCGGAGCCTTCGAGCGAACGCTGGCCGCCGCACATCGCCGCTCCTCCGCTGACCCGCGCACGGTGACACGCGAGCCACTGCCCGGCGCGAGTGGCGCCGATGTGCGTCGCCGCCTGCGCGCAATCATCGCGCCAGACCTGATGCCCGGTGGCGACGCGCCGGAGACCAGCGCGCCGTGGCGCCATATCCGTCGGCCATGGGTCGCGGCGGCGGTTCCGCTGGTGGCGGCGCTGCTGCTCGTCTCGCTGGCGGTGACGCTCTTCAGCCACTTCTCCAGCCTGCCACGCCAGGGGACGGCCTCACAGCCGACGCCCAGCGCCGCTAGCCCGCTGGCGCAGACCCACTCGGCGATGAGCGCGGTCGCGGGGCAACTTGCCTTCAAACCAGCCGCGCCGACCTATCTGCCAGATGGGGCGAGCGCGCCGACGGTGAGCGTTGGCCCGGCGGAGCAAGTGGAGGCTAACTCGCGCTACCTCGACATCACCTGGACCTTCGCGAGCGGGCCAGCGCGGACGCTGCACCTGCGCGAGCTACCCGCCGGCCTCGGATTTTATGGCTACCAGGCGGGCAGCGCCGCGCCGATCTCGCTGGCCTGGAGCCTGCCCAATCAGTCAGGCTGGAGCGCGCTGAAGCCGATCACCTGCGCGAGTTGCCTGGCGGTGGGCGAGTCACACGCGACGATGCAGTTGGCCCTCGACGCCCAGCCGCGACACGGCGCCAGCGCAACGGCGGTCGCGGTCTGGCTGCGGCTAGTCAGTCTCTCACTCGACGCGACGTATCAGCCGCTGGGTGTGACACTGACGCCGCCCGACGCCTCGCTGGCGCTGGAATATCGCGCGCTGGTCAGCGACGGCCATGGCGCGACGTGGCGCTGGTCGGTGACCACGGTAGGAGCGCTGGCCAGCCAGCAGAACGCCACAGCGGTCGGAATCGGGAATGGCGTGAATATTACCGAGATCATGAACAATGGCTCCAGCGCGCGGCGCAACAATACCGCCAAGGTCTACCAGTCGATCAGCGCGCTGCCTTCAGCCCAGCCACCCAACAGCGTGACACAGACCCTCTTCGCCGCCAGCGCCTTCGTCGCGACGGGCGAGTTGTGGAACCTGGGCAATAAGAATGTCACGCTGCCCGATGGCCGCACGCTCAGCGTCTACGACCTCTATCGCGTGAACGCCGCACAGCCAGAACATATCTACGCTGACGCCAGCACAGGACAGGTCATCGCGCAGGTGGTGGATGCCACCTCATCCGCCCATCCCGGCGGGGAGAGCGGCGCGAACGCCTTTGTTTCGACCAGCGCCTGCCAACCCTACACCGTCACGTACACCAGCATCCAGTATGTCCCGCAGTCGGAACTGCCCGCGTCGCTCTTCAGCGTTGCGAAGCCGGACAATAGCTGGAGCGCGGGAACCGTCGCGCCCGCCTTCATCTGCCAGTAGCGTCGCGCGGCGGGACCATCAGCCCCGGTGTGACGTGGGCGCCCGCCCGCGCGTCTGGTCATTACCTGGACTTCACATGTTGGTGTACAGACCGTCTGGATGGTGTTACACTGGACATTCCAGGTATTCCCCCAACGCTCAGTGTGTTTCGTAGGCGCTCGCTCAGCGATCCTTTCCTGCGCGCGTGAGGTTGCGCGCGTCCGTGCGGAGGCGACGAGATGGATGCCCGTCAGGTGTGGCAGACCGCGCTGGAGCGCATCCAGCAGCGGGTGACGCACGGGGCGTACACAACCTGGTTTCGCGGCTCTGTTGGTGTGGAACTGGCGCAGCGGACGCTGGTGGTCGCTGTCTCCAATACCTTCGCCGCCGAGCACCTGGCCGTGCGTTTCGCTGATGTCGCGCGGACGGTGGTGAGCCAGACGCTCGGCGCGCCCACCGAGGTACGCTTCGTACCCGCCGCGACACTGCGCGCGATGGGCGCCGCGCTGGGCCAGGAGCGCGGCCCGGACACTCGCCCGCTGCTCGCCCCAGAGCCGCCCGCTGCGCCACGACGGCGTGTCGCGCGGGGGACGCGAGCGCGCGCCGAGGTCGCGCAGAGCGCCGCGCTGGCCGCGCCGCCCCGCTCCGCCGCGTCGGGACTGGTCGGCCCACTCCGCGCGCAGCCGCCGCTTCCCGGCATGCTGGAGCGCAGCGCGACGTCCGCCACGCCTGTGGCGCCGCCGCTGGCCCCTGTCGAGCCGCGCGCCATCTCGCGCCCCTGGTCCTCGGATGGCGCTCGCCCCAATCCACGTTTTACCTTCGAGACGTTTACCGCGGGGACGAACTGCCGTTTCGCCTTCGCCGCCGCGCAGGAAATTACCCGCGCGCCGGGCGAACGCTACAACCCGCTCTTCATTTATGGTAGCGTCGGGCTGGGCAAGACGCACCTGCTGCACGCGATTGGCCAGCGGCTGATGGAGCAGGGGCTGCGGGTCGTCTACGTGACCGCCGAGCGCTTCACCAACGAGATCGTTGAGGCGATTCGCCAGCGCACGACGCAGCGGTTCCGCGACCGCTACCGTGCGGCAGACGCCTTGCTGATGGACGACATCCAGTTCATCGCGGGGCGCGAGTCCACCGAGGAAGAGTTCTTCCACACGTTCAACTGGCTGCACGAGGCGAACAAGCTGATCGTGCTGGCCAGCGACCGCCCGCCGCGCGCCATGCGCCACCTGCACGACCGCCTGCGCTCGCGCTTCGAGTGGGGGCTGCTGGCCGACATTCAGCCGCCAGACTACGAGAGCCGCCTGGCCATCCTGCGAGCCAAGGCCGCCGCGCTGGGCGCCAGCGTCCCCAACGAATCGCTGATCCAGTTAGCGCATCCGGTGTGTGAGAGCGTGCGCGAGCTGG